>JAPONP010000235.1 GCA_026713835.1 Bacteriovoracales bacterium | reverse complement strand
AACGATGGGGAATGATCGGGAACGAAAGAAACGAAAGATGAAAACGAAAATTCAAGGGCCGCTCCCGGACAAAAGGCCCTTAGGGAAAAGGACGTGATTGGGTGCGTCCTGCTCAGGTGTTTTCCTAAAAACTTCATCTGACAATTCTGCACTATTTCTCAATTTTTGATTTTAACATCTCATATGAAGTTTTTCCATCTAGCTCGATTTCGCCATTTCCTGAAATCCTGCCTCATGCAACCTCGCCCTTATAATCAAAACGCCAATTGTCGCCTTCTCGAACCAAGTCGACTTCAAGAAGGTCAGATATCGTAATTCTTTTTCTCTTTCCGGAAACCATCTCGGAAATGTTAGTATCGTCTTCTTGAGCGGATGCTATACTTGAAAGGATATTTTCTTCAGATATTGCTCCTTCGGACTCGGTATCAATGGGTATTCTCCCTTCCTCATCCTTAATAAATTCAAGATATGAAATAATTTGTTTTTGTGTTATTTTTAGATTTTGATCCACTCTCACTCGATCTTCCTTAAATTCCTTTTTAATGGCACTGGCCAAAGTATCAAAAGGTGTTGTCAATAATGACCCAAGAGCATCATCAATGTGGCGATGGGTCACATGTGATTCATAGGTCTTCTGTATCTCATCATTTTCTAAACATCTTCGACTGAGAAGGGCGATAAATTTATCGGCCAATTCATCTAATGAAAGTCCATCATCCGTATCTACTGTTTTAATCTGCATTGTCAAAAATTTTTGATTTTCAAAGGAGACACCGGCCTTTGAGTTATACATAATGTACTTATTCCCATCGGTTAGCAAACCCCACTGAACCCCCATCTCTCCTAAGTATGTGCAAAGTTGTTTAACAACTTTTCCGTTATTTAAATCTACACCCAAAGCCTTTGCTTCTACTAAGAGTACCGGCGTTGTTTCATCTTTAGATTTTAAAAATGCATAATCGACTGGATCATTATAGTTTTTGTGTCTAAATTCGCTTTTTACTAAATTAAAGTCAGAAAAATCCCAACCAAGGTTTTTAAACAATAGATTAATCAACCCTTGTCGAGTGTCTTGCTCCGTAAGCTTGATTGAGCTTTTCTCTACTTCAAGTATTCTTTCTTTCAATTTAGCAAGAACTTCCATTAAACCTTGTTTTAGCTCAGTCATAAGCCCTCCTCTTTCAAATAGATTGAATCACATATATAACTGCATACCGGAGTGGCTTCGGTTAATTTTAACAAGAACTTTAGACCTATTTTATTCCCTTTTTCCAGCACTGAAGGCCCCTGGAAGGAGATTGGGCATATTAAAATATAAAATGAATGACATGGGAGTTTTAGCTGTTTAAAGAAAATTAAAGCTCAATAATCTATAAATTCTGTCAATCATCTTAAATGGTGTGAGCATTGGTCACACTTAAGTCAAAAGTTTTCTTCTCCAAGCTCCCGTAGAACAGCACCCCCACCTGCTTTCCATTCCTGGGCAGGACGCACCCAATCACGTCCTTTTCCCTAAGGGCCTTTTGTCCGGGAGCGGCCCTTGAATTTTCGTTTTCATCTTTCGTTTCTTTCGTTCCCGATCATTCCCCATCGTTCCCCTTGAAAAATTGTAATACGATCTCGTCCGTGCCACAATACGTCCATGGGCCTTCTCAAAGAATACTGGGAATTTCTTAAAGAGAGAAAAAAGTTTGTCCTGATCCCCGTCTTTCTCTTCGTCGCCTTGATGGGTCTTCTCTTCGCCTTTTCCACGGGCTCCACGGTCACTCCGTTTATCTACACCCTCTTCTAGAAAATAGAAAACAATAAGATGAGAAACGACATCAAAGTCTTTAAGTTCTTGTTTCGGGCCGCCCTGATCCTCCACGCCCTGAGTTTTTTTCTCTTCGATAGTTTCGTCGGGCCCCTCACGGCCTTTTCCCTGGCCCTGGCGGCTTCATTTCCAAGGCCCGTTCAAAAGCTCGCCGACGGGGCAAAAAAATCGGCTGACTTCATCCTCTCCCGCCTCGGTCGGGCCGTCGCCTTCATCATCCTCACCCCTTTCTATTTTCTCCTCATCACGCCCTTGGGCCTATTGTCCCGAACGACCCACAAAGCAAAAAAAGGTGAACCCTCTGCCTCGACTCTCGTGCCCTGTGAACGGGAAATCCGTCCCGATTTTTTTCGCAGGCAGTGGTGAGGTGACCTGCCGTATGGGCCCCATTCTCGGTCTTTCCTGTTTTTACCACGACGCTGCGGCTGCCTTGGTCTCTGACGGGAAAATCCTTGCGGCTGCCCAGGAAGAGCGTTTTAGTCGAATCAAAAACGACCCCTCCTTTCCCCTGAGGGCCGTGGAGTTTTGCCTCGAAGAGGAAGGCCTCACCCTCTCGGACATCGAGAGCATCGTCTTCTACGACAAACCCTTTTTGAAGATGGAGAGGATTTTTCAAACCCATCTCGATAACGCCCCTAGAGGTTTTCAGTCTTTTCTCACATCGGTTCCATCGTGGATGGGGGAAAAATTCAACTTCAAAAAACTCATCAAACAAAAACTCAAGGCCTTACCCGGAACTTTTCGGGGGGATATCCTTTTTTCCGAACACCACCTCTCCCACGGGGCCTCATCCTTCTACACCTCGCCGTTTTCCGAAGCTGCGGCCCTCACCATCGACGGAGTGGGGGAGTGGGCCACTCTCTCCATCTCAAAATTTGAGGGGGCGAAAGTGACGCTCCTTCGGGAGATGAGATTTCCCGATTCCGTGGGCCTTCTCTACTCCGCTTTCACCTACTATTGCGGCTTCAAGGTCAATTCCGGCGAGTACAAACTCATGGGGCTGGCCCCCTACGGGCACAGGGACTCGGAGAGGACGGCCCGCACCATCGCCCTCATCAAAGAAAACGTCGTCACCGTCCACCGGGACGGTTCCATCTCCCTCAACCGAAGCTATTTCCCCTACGAGAGGCAAAACCGAATGATCGACGAGGCCCGCTTTGAAAAGCTCTTCGGTCTTCCGAGACGAACTGCCGACGGCCCTCTTCCCCAAGAGTATTGCGATATGGCCTTGGCCATTCAAACGGTAACGGAAGAAATCGTCCTCAAGCTCGCCCGCCACACCCGCGAAATCACCGACTGTCCCAACCTATGCCTGGCCGGGGGCGTGGCCTTGAACTGCGTGGCCAACGGCAAAATCCTCGCAGAAAAGATCTTTGACTCCGTTTGGGCCCATCCCGCGGCCGGAGATGCGGGCGGGGCCCCGGGGGCGGCCCTGGCCTACTATTACTCCCAAGACCCGGACGCCTTTTCCCGTCGCCCCTCCTTCTCCCCCTATCTGGGCCCTTGGTTTTCAGACAAGGAGGTTTCGGCCGTTCTCAAGAAGGGGGGCCGAAACCGCCCCTTCCCCCTCTACGAATACAAAAAATTGGATAGGGACGACGAACTCTTGGACTCCGTGGCCACATCTCTATTTGAGGGCAAGGTGTGCGGGTGGTTTCAGGGGCGCATGGAATGGGGGCCCAGGGCCTTGGGGAATCGGAGCATTTTGGCCGACCCGTCCCGCCCCGAAATGCAACGCAAGCTCAATCTCAAAATCAAGTTTCGGGAGAGCTTTCGCCCCTTTGCCCCCGTCGTCTTGGAAGAACGCGCCCACGAGTACTTCGAAGGCCTAGGCCAGGGCTTCGCCCCATCCCCCTATATGCTTTTCACCTACCCCGTGGCCTGCGCCCAAAGGACGCCCGACGAAGAAGGCCCCGGTGACAAAAATCAAGGTGCCGAAGACATCCCTTCCCGCCTCCGCCAACGGCGCTCCACAATTTCCGCCGTTACCCACGTGGACTATTCGGCCCGAGTGCAAACCGTGAGCCGCACCCAAAATCCGAAACTCTACGATCTCATCTGCGCCTTCTCCCAAAAATCCGGCCTTCCCATGCTCATCAACACGAGTTTCAACGTGAGAGGCGAGCCCATCGTCTGCACTCCCACCGAGGCCTTGAACTGCTTTCTCAAAACGGATATGGACATTCTTGTGATGAATAATTATGTCGTTTCTAAGAAGGATCTTGGCCCGTGATCTTTGCCCAAAGAAGCGAAGCCTCTCTTTGATTTTCGAGAGAGTTTTCCATCGACAAACTGAGAAATGATCTTTCTTGGCAACTGCTTCCCTTTCTATCCATGACAAAAATAACTGGGAGAACATTTTGCACAGTAGTCAAAGAGATTTTTATCGAGAAGCGGAGATATCACCTCAAGGCCATTGAGTATAGGGCCCTCCAAGGCTTGACTCCGAGCAAAAAAGAATTTGACTCCTTAGAAAATGAACTTTT
>JAPONP010000234.1 GCA_026713835.1 Bacteriovoracales bacterium | reverse complement strand
TTCGATCTGTAAATCTTTACTCATTTTCTCCCCCTCACTATATGGTTAATGAGTAAAAATCTATCAGTTTTTTGCTGTTAGGCCTTGGCGCAGGGCCGTAAACTATCGAAAATTAACAAAAATTAGATGCGTAACCCCTGTTTTTAACCGTTTTAACGCACTCTAAAGCACTGTAATCAAAGGACTTTTTACTAACTTGTGAACGTGCGCTTTGTGTCCCGTATTCGTCCATTTTGGGCGTTTTTCGCCTGCGATAGCCCGGATTTGGCCCATGGAAAAGGGAGAGGCGGCGGGAAGGGGTCTTACGGCGTGATCCCTTATGAAACAGGATGGGGGATGCCGACTCAATGGGGCCTCTACCGTACTCGGCCCTTTTTTATTTGATTGGAAAATGGTAAAAGGCTTTTTTTTCAGAAAAAACCCTTAATTTTCAAGTACTTATTTATTTGATGGGTATTTCAAAAAATCGTCTAAACTATTGAAAATATGTGAAGGCTTTTTTCCGTCTTGTGATGGTAAAAATCAGGCCCAGTATGGAAGATAACGGGCCATTTTTTTTGAGCGTTCCTGTGGGTTAGAGGGCCTTATCATTTTAGAGGAAATGGCATCAGAAATAATGTTTGATATCAAGGAACTATTTTTGGCATCAATTCCAAATCGCTCTCTCAGGCTCCGGTTACTCATTTGTTCATGGGAAACATATTTTAAACAGCAGTGTTGATAACAGGCCCGAACTTTGTCCTCTCGACTCATCACTTTAAATTTCATCGGGGCGTAGAGAATGGCTTTAAAAAAACGTTCCCCATCTATAAATTCCGGAGCGGGCAAATGAAACTTTTCGGATTCTCTTATCACTTTGTCAATTCCGCTCCCCCTTTCTTCGCACAATTTCATCAGTCGCATAATTCGGACAATTTTCTCATTTAGCGAAGCCGGATCATCGTCGATCAAACGTAAAGGGGCAACGATTGATTGACCGGGATTGGTAAACTCTATCCTGCCGTCAAATATCTCAATTTTTGGCCCTGTTCCCCTTACGTTAAAATCTTGGTGAATCAACATATTGATAGCCAACTCCCTTATGGCCACATCAGAATAAGATTTGATCTCAATTCTTAGGGCCCCCTTTATCTCTTCCGATGTCGGCAATTCATTAGCGATATTTTCTACCAAATTATCCAATATGATAGCATAACCCTCGGTTCTCTCCCTTTCCTTAATGCATTTCGTTTTCCCTTTGCCTTCATAGACGATAAGTCGAATGGAATTTCGCACGAGACGATCAAAGTCATTCAAGTCTCTTGCAAATAATATAGCTCCTAAATTTGTTATTCCAATTCCTCCGCTCGATACTTTTGAGAGGATTCCGGCTTTTAAAAGCTTGTCGATTAGGTTTTGCCCGGAAGGCAAGGGAAGTTTCATTAAGTCAAAGTATTTGGGATAATCCAATAACTTGAAGAGATCGGTCTCATTCACTCCTTCAATCGCTATCTTATCTTCAAAATTTATTCCCTTTTTCTTTGCCCAAATTTCCTCTTCTCTTTCCGGATGATCTTTCAATTTCTTTTTGTAGGAGCCTATTCGGATATATTCAGTCCCGTAAAAGGAAATCGGGACTCCATCAGAAGCATCAACTCTAAAAAGAACGATATTTTTCCCATCTTCAACAAATTCCAAAATATCGAATTTTGTCGGCGGCCGTAATCCTCGAACCGTCCAGTTTTCAAGTTCTTCATTTCCAATTTTTTCTTTTCGATGAGAAAATGCCGTCCCGATAATTTTAAAACTGGAGTCTTCGATACCAAAAACTAAATATCCGTACTTTTGATCGTGAATCAGAGCTGAGTTACCCAGTGCCGATAGATATTCTCCAATCTCTTTTGGGTCACAATAATTTTTTTTAAATTCAACCCACTCACACTCCCCACCTCTAGAAAGTAGGCTTTGAAGTAATTGGTTCATATTTTTATTCTCTTTCAAAATTATCCTGATAGAATCGACAATTATTTAAACACCTCAAACAACTTGAAGTGTAAGTTCTTTGAGTTCTTCGATGGGTATGCGTTTTTTGACTTTCAAAATTTCAATGCCGACGACCTCTCCTCCCTCGTCAAAATCAAAAACGATTCCATCCTTTATTTCTTGAGATTCAGCTACTTCTTTATTCTTATCCAAACGGATATAGATAGCATCCGATTTTTCATCAAAGTGGATTTTCATAACTTTACCGGAGACTTTACTTTCGATCTCTTAATAGTACTCTCCAAGCGAAGAGCCGATTGCATCGATGGACATACAATCCACGATTCGCTCTGTTAGAGCCTTTTCACCATAGGCGATACTCCCACATTATTCTACCATTGTCTAGGCAAGAATCTCCAGGCGTCTTTTCCTAGGTCAAAACTTTGTTACTCTATTTCTAAAAAACCCACTGAGTTCCCGAACTCCAATACCGTTGACGGAGAAAAAACGATGCCAAGCAGAGATTTTCAGCGTGTTCTTAATCACATCAGGCAGACGAGTAAAAATCCAAAAGAAAAAGGCTCAAGATTTGAGAAAGTCATGCTGGATTTTTTCAAATGGGATTCCAGATACAAGGGTGAATTTAAGAACGTCTGGCTTTGGATGGATTATCCAAACAGAAATAGTCGAGATTTAGGAATTGACCTCGTGGGCGAAACATATAGTGGTGATTATATCGCTATTCAATGCAAGTGTTACCAAGAACGGGCAACTCTGAAAAAAGAAAATATCGACTCATTTCTAAATGAGCTTGGGAAAAAAGAATTTCAATCTGGAATTATCGTTTCTACAACAGATATCTGGTCGGATAATGCCGAGAAATCGCTTTCTGGAAGGAGTAAAAAATGCGTGAGAATAGGCGTTTCGGAGTTAGAGGAATCCGACATTCCAGATTGGTGGGCCCTGTATAAAAACACGAAAGCTTCAAAGCCTTCAAAAAAGAAATTAAGACCTCATCAAACCAAGGCATTGGATAGCGTCGTTAAAGGCTTTAGAAAGGCGGATCGAGGAAAACTCATCATGCCTTGTGGCACAGGGAAAACATTTACGGCTCTCAAAATTACGGAGAAAATGACACAACCAAATGCTAGAACCCTGATTCTTATGCCATCCTTATCTCTCGTTTCCCAAACCCATCGTGAGTTCATGCAAAACGCTACAAAAGAGATCAATGCCTTTATCGTTTGCTCCGACAAAAAGGCTGGAAGAGATAGTGAAGATATTGGTGTGATGGATTTGGCCTTGCCTCCCACAACAGATTCTAAGCAATTGGCGAAAAAATTAAAATCGGCATCTAAAAGCAAAAATAAAATAAATGTCATTTTCTCAACATATCATTCCATTGAGGTCATCGCTAAGGCGCAAAAGGAAGGTAGATTAGACCCCTTTGATCTCATTGTTTGTGACGAAGCCCATCGAACAACTGGGGTTGAAAGTAGAAGCGAAGATATTGCCAAAAAATCTTATTGGGTTCAGGTTCATAAGAACGATTTTATCAAAGCTGATAAAAGACTCTATATGACGGCTACACCGAGAGTTTATACGGAAAAAGCTGTAAAAAAGGCTGAAACCAGAAATTACGCAATCTACTCAATGAACGATGAGTCTAAGTATGGAAAAGATTTTTATGAGCTAAAATTTTCTGAGGCCATCAGTCAAGGGCTTCTTTCAGATTACAAGGTCGTTGTTTTAGCTGTTAATGAAAATATGATTTCAGCAGCTATGCAAGATGCTTTTTCTCAAGATAATGAAATCCAAGCTGATGATGCTGTCAAGATCGTGGGTTGTTGGAACGCTTTGTCAAAAAGATTTTTAAATGACAATAATTGGGGGCTTATAGGGGAAAGTTACAGGGACATCAAAAGAAGGAATCCTATGCAGAGGGCTGTCGCTTTTTCAAGCACCATTGCCGAATCAAAATTGATAAGAAGCCACTTTTGTAGGGTTATCGAGGAAATTATTTCAAAAGAAGATAACAAGACAGAGATCCCTCTGAAATGTGAGATTCATCATGTAGATGGAAAAATGAACTCCTTAGATAGAGGAAAAGAAATCCGTTGGCTCAAGGGTGAAGATGAAAAGATGAAGCCCAATGAGTGTCGAATTTTATCAAATGCTAGATGTCTCTCGGAAGGAGTGGATGTTCCGGCACTTGATGCCGTGATGTTTTTAAAAGCTCGGAAATCTGAAATAGACATAGTTCAATCTGTTGGTCGAGTAATGAGAAAGCCCTCTGATCCCACACAAAAGAAAGAATTTGGGTATATCATTCTTCCCATTGTCATAGAATCCGATGTTGAACCCCATGAAGCTCTTAATAGAAATGAGCGTTATCAGGTCATTTGGCAAGTGATTCAAGCCCTTCGATCCCACGATGACAGATTAGAGGCAGAAATCGATAAGATTCCCTATACAAAAAAGATGCCTTCAGGCATCGTGGCCGGAGTTATTGGAAGGGATGACAAGAGGGATTCAACTACCAAAGAAAAAACGGAGGAACAATTACGATTTTCCTTTATGCAAGAGTGGAGAAGGGCGATTGTGGCCAAACTCGTTTTAAAATGTGGGGATAGAAAATACCTAGATACCTTAGCTCTTGATGTGGCCAAGGCTTTTAAAAGTCTTTCAAAACGAATGGAAAATTCCTTGAAAGGCGAAGGGCGGTCATCTTATAGGAGTACACTTGAGAAATTTTTAAAAAGTTTGAGGGGTATCCTAAATGACTCTATCACTCAGGGGCAAGCTGTTGAGATGTTGGCTATGCATAGTGTGACAAAGCCTCTTTTTCAAGCACTTTTTCAGACAAAAGGTAGTTTTACAAGTCAAAACCCCGTATCTTTATCTATGGACAAGGCACTCAAGATATTTTCTAAACAAATTGAAGCCGAAACAAAAGAACTAGAGAAGAGCTATGAAGATATTAAAAAAAGAGTCAATAAAATTCATACTCTTGAAGGTCGTCAAAGTCTCATTAAAGAGTTGTATCAAATAGTCTTTAAACAAGGCTTCCCCAAGATGCAAAAATCCCTTGGGATTGTTTATACTCCGGTTGAAGTTGTGGATTTCATTTTAGAGAGTTCCAATGAAATTCTAAGGCGAGAGTTTGATGGGAAGACTCTTTCAAGTAAAAATGTCAAAATACTCGATCCCTTTGTAGGGACGGGAACATTTTTAACGAGGCTTATAGAGAATAGGAATCTGATAAAAGATAGTGATCTCAAAAGAAAATACAATGAAGAAATTTTATCAAGTGAAATTGTCCTTTTAGCCTATTATATCGCTTCTGTCAACATTGAAAGTTCTTACCATTTTAGAAAAAAAGAAATTATTAAGGGCTTGAATGATTTTAATTTATCCAATGATTATGAAAGATATAAGGGGGCTATTTTTGCGGATACTTTTCAGGCAACAGAAAATAAAAATGATGAAGTAGAATCTCAATTTTTCCAATTTTTTCGAGAAAATGATGAGCAAAGAAAGCGACTTCAAACAGAGCATATTCGTGTGATCATCGGCAACCCGCCCTATTCAGTAGGGCAAAAAAGAGAAAATGACAATAATAAGAATTTGAAATATGAAAGACTTGATGAAGGCATAGAAAAAACTTATGCGAGAGATTCAAAAGCAACTTTAAAAAAGAGCCTCAAGGATTCATATGTGCGAGCTATACGATGGGCCACCGATAAAATAAACAGTAATCCTAAAGGTGGTATTGTTTCATTCGTTACGAACGGCTCTTTTCTTGATAATGTGAGCATGGATGGATTGAGGTATCATTTAGCCAAAGATTTTACGAGTCTTTATATCTTCAACTTGAGGGGTAATGCACTAACGAAGGGTGATGAGAGACAAAAAGAAGGGGGGAGTGTATTTGGTGAAGGTTCTCGATGTCCAATAGCTATTTCTTTTCTTGTAAAAAACCCGAACAAAACGAATTGTGAAATTTATTACTATGATATCGGGGACTATTTAAAGCAAAAGGAGAAACTCGATAAAATTAAAAATTTCAAGAATATCGAAGGCATAGATGCTTGGGAGAAAATTATACCTGACGAAAATAATGATTGGCTTAAGCAAAGAGATTACTTGTACAAAAGATTTATCCCTATGGGCGATAGAGGCAATCAAGCTAAAAATATGTTTAACCTTTGGTCATGTGGAGTTAAAACTAACCGCGACGCTTGGGTTTATAATTTTAATGTTAAAGAACTTAGAAAAAACGTAAAAAAAACGATCAATTTCTATAATAGAGAGTTGGATCGATATAAAAGTCAAAAAATCACTCCAGATATTGAAAGTTTTATTAGCAATGACTCCGAGATGATAAGTTGGTCTGGCGATATGAAGCTTGATTTGATAAGAAAGAAAGCATATAAATATGGTGAAGAATCACTAAGACTCGGTTTGTATCGTCCGTTTTTAAAAATGTATCTGTACCATAATAAATCGTTAAATAATAGTGTATATCAAACCTTTAAATCTTATCCCAAATCTGACACAAAAAATCTTTCTATTTGCACTTCGGGTCGTAGTGCAGGATATTTTTCCGTGTTAATGGTTGATATTACTCCAAACCTTGACTTATTGGAGAAAACCCAGCACTTTCCAAGATATACATTTCAAGAAAATATGGGGAAAATTGAAAAAATAGACAATATCTCTAAAAGTATCGTCAAAAAATTTAAAACTCACTATCAAGATAAATCCATAGATGCAGATAAAGTCTTTTTCTACATTTATGGATTGCTTCATTCAAAATGCTACATAAAAAAATATAAAAATGATTTAGCCAAGGGCCTCCCTCGAATACCACTGGTTAATGATTTTCATAAGTTTTCAAAGGTTGGAGAAAAATTATCCGATCTTCATGTCAACTATGAATCAAAGCCTAAGTATAAGAAGCTGAATGTTAAAATCCCGATGATAAAAGACGCAAAAATATTTAGAGTTGAAAAAATGAGACATCCTAAAATAGACGGAAAAGAAGATAAGAGTGTCATTATCTACAACGAATCCGTTGAAATAAGCGAAATACCGGAGAAGGCTTATAAATATGTTGTTAATGGATACAGTGCTATTCGGTGGATTATAGATCGTTATCGTGTCAAGGAGGATAGTAAAAGCAAAATTGTGAATGATCCCAATAGAGAGGATGATCCGGAATATATTTTAAATCTTCTTCAAAAAGTTATTTATGTTTCGATGGAGTCCGTCGATCTCATAGAGAGCTTGCCTGAAATTACTGACTGGGGAGAAACTGCTTATAAGGATGTTTCAGCAACAAAGAAAAAAGCAAAGGCTATAAAGCGGAAAATTAAACATTTAAATAAAGGAACGAGAAAAAAGAAGGGTGGTGGAGTAAAATCTGCCTCAAAGAAGTCTTAAGCCAATCCTTTCGATTCTAGCACGTTTATCAGCTTCAAGCCGATCAATAACTTTTTGAGTCCTTGCGAGAAGTTTTTCTTGATCTTCTGGAGCCATATTTCGTTCAATATCCTCTAATTCTTCGAGTAATTCAAAAAATTCAAATTTCATGAGAACTGCCATTTTCCCTCCTGCGGAAAATATTACGCTTGATTCTCTCTCCAATCAAGGATTTAGAGACATGGGCGGTGCGCAAATGCGTCGATTCTTTTCAAAAAAGAAACGAAGGTGTCACAAAATTTTGTGTTATTTCTCTAAGCTAAAGGCGAGCA
>JAPONP010000233.1 GCA_026713835.1 Bacteriovoracales bacterium | reverse complement strand
TGGGCACCATTTGGTCGGATACCCCCCCCTTAATGACGAAGGGTCAGAAATTGCATCGCCGATTTGACCTCATCTAGGGTCTTTTCCGTGACTTCCTTGGCCTTGTCCGTCCCCTTTCTCAAAAGGGCCAAGATTTCGCCTTTATCCTTCGATAGCTCCTCTCTTTTTTGTCGAATCGGAGATAGTTTTTCATTGAGAATGTCAAATAATCTTTTCTTGATCTCTCCATCACCAAGGCCCCCTCTCTCGTAATGGGCCTTGAGATTTTTCAGGGTCTCTTTGTCCGAATCAAAAAGATCGAGATACATAAAGGGGACATGGCCTTCGAGATGGCCTGGATCATTGAGATGAATTTTTTTAGGATCTGTAAACATCTTGTTGATTTTCTTTTTCAACTGCTTTTCACTATCCCCAAGGTAGATGGCATTACCCAAGGATTTGCTCATCTTGGCCTTCCCATCGAGTCCGACCAAGCGACCCCCAACTTTGGGAACTAAAAGCTCACATTCCACGAGAGTATCTTGGCCGTAAAGTCGGTTGAAATGACGAACGATCTCATTTGTTTGCTCAATCATGGGTCTTTGATCCTCTCCCACAGGAACCAAATGGGCCTTAAAGGCCGTAATATCGGCCGCTTGAGAAACGGGATACATGAAAAAACCGCACGGAAGGCTTTTCTCGAAACCCTTTTCCCTTATCTCCGTCTTAACCGTTGGATTATGATGCAATTGATTGACGGTGACGAGATTGAGATAGTACATGGTCAATTCACAAATGGCCGGGAGATGGGATTGCACACAAATGGTGACCAAAGCGGGATCGAGACCTATGGCCAAATAATCGAGAGTGACCTGAATGATATTTTCTTTTAGAATTTCAGGAGTTTTCCAATGATCCGTCAAAGCCTGTTGATCTGCGATGAGAATATATGTTTGGTAATCGTTTTGTAATCGAAGTCGATTTTCGAGAGAGCCGACGTAATGGCCCAAATGCAAAGGCCCTGTAGGGCGATCCCCCGTCAATATGATTTTCTTTGCCACGGGACTCATTGGATCATTTTTCCTGGTTCATCTCTGTTATAGATGAGCTATCACACTATGTCAAAATGATCCTCTGAGCTTAGGACCTAAGCCTCTTTAGGCCATTAGACCTCCAGAAGAACATATCATTTCCCGATAGAGGAGATCCATGGCAAAAACAACTGAACAGACCCAATCGTCCCTTTTTGAAATCTTTAATGGCTCCTATAAATTTTTTCATAATGGTCAGCCCTATGCAGAAGAATCTTTCAAGCTCTTTCAATATCCTCATAACCGATCCCTTACTTTTTTTTCACAAATACGTTCACTTTACAAAATTAAAGGAGACATTTTTTCTATGAAGATCACCTACAAAGTTGATGAAAATTACTCCCCCCTTCTTCTCGACATGGAAAAAAAACACGGAACTCTTTTTTCAAAAGAAATTTTTACCCCCGGTCAATCCATGGATAAATTAACCTATAAATTCAAATCAAAAAATTCTAAAAAGGAGATAGAAATTCAAACTCCGAACGAATACCATCTAGCTTGCCCGGCCACTTGCTCTACGCTCATTTTTTCTAAAAAAGAAAAATTTAATTCGGTCATCTCGAAAAATTTTAATATCATTACATCCGGCAATATCTGGGAATACAAACGATCTCCCGAAATACGCACACTCTCTCTAAAGTGCCTCAATCCCACTGAAAAAGAAAATCTCACCATTTCTAAAAAATCTTTAAATGGAACTCGCTTTGAGGTTTTTTCAAAAAATAGGGGAAAATGGGGAGATAAGATCTCTTACTTTATTTCAAGCGATCACGCCATCCCCTATCAAATCATTGTCGATAAGAATATCAAAATAGAAATCGACACTTTTAAAAAAGTTCTAAACTCTAAACTAGATCAACGCCGAAGAAAAATTTGTTAGAACCGACCTTCTAAGGGCCTATCCTAAATATCTAGAGGCAAAGACAATCCCAGTAAATACCAATTAAAATCCCTATCTACACCATTCCTCTCGAGCTTATGATCGTGATACTCGACAAAAAGGTTCACTAGCGGCAAAAACCCAAAGCCAAGATGGATAGAAGTCCCTGTTCCCTCAAAAACTCCAACATTTTCAATATCCTGTTCGGAGGAAATATAATGTGTAAAGGAAGCTCTCAAGAAAATGGGCAGGTCATAACCGACAAAAATTCCATAGGCCCCGTAGTCGGAATCCGTCGTTCCTTGAGTGCCACTCTCCAATTCCAACGCTCCCGTATCAAAACGAAGACCCGCACTTAAACCAAGAAATGAGTAACCGATTTTTCCCCCAAAGACGGTTCCATCAAAATCCTCGGAAGCCGCATTTTCCTGTTTGGCTTCTCCCGAGAGACTGTAACCGACCAACGGCTCGATGAGGAGATCCGTTAAACTTAGGGCAAAACTTGCAGGAGATGAAAGAAAGACCAACGAAAAAAGAAAGACGACATTTTTTTTCATTTTTTATTCCTTTGTTTTTAAGATGCAAATATAGCTCACTCCTATTATAGGCCAGTATGGTCTATTGCCAAATTATTTAGAGATTTCTTTGTTTTCAGATGATAAAAAATGGTAAACCTCACGGCACGCAGCGTCGATGCCACCCCTTTGAATCTCATACGGCTCCACCAATCGATTGAACTGTTCCACGGTTCTTCTTTTCCAATTTTTGATTCGGGCATCCACGATAATGGCCCCCCCGATATCCTGCTCTCTGCGTAAAAGTCGGCCCAATTTTTGTAAAAGAGAGCGGGATCTATGGGCGAGAAAGTAATCGGTAAATTCATTACCAAAGGATCGTTGAAAAAAATCTCGGCGCTTTTGAATGACGATATCCTGCCTGATATCGGGGATTTTATCGATAAAGACAAATTGGAGGGATTCTCCGGGAAGATCGATACCCTCTCCAAAACTTTCCATGCCCAATAAAATTCCATGCGGGGATTTCCTATAATCTTCCACGACATTATTACCCATGCCTTGGACAAAAAGGGGAAGTTCATCGCCTATAAGGCCAAGAAGAAATTCTCTTGCGGCCTCAAAACGAACCCTTGAAGAAAAGAGGAGAAGCCCTCGCCCCATCAAATTTTTAATCAATTTGATGACCGGTTCCAAAACTTCGGGGATAAAATCGGGATGGCCCATGGCCGGAACATCATCACAGAGAAAAACTTTGGCGTGATTCTTATAATCATATATCGGCTTTAAAAAAAATCCTGAGCGATACCTTTTCTTTGGATCGAGATAAGTATGCCCTAAAGACCACTCCAATCCTTGAGTGGCAAAACTTCCATCCATATTTCCAAGGGTTGCGCTGGTAAAGACGACACTTTCCGAAACCTCAAGTAACCGATCGTGTACGATTTTACCCACATCAATTGGAATCGATTGTAAGGCAAAACCGTATTCTTCATGATAGGAAAAACTATTTGCATATTTGGGGCCTTCCTCCATAACTTGACTAATACATTGGTAGTATTCTTCTAGCGTAGAATAAAAGGATTCAAATTTGCTAAAAGCCGAAAGAGCATTTTCCTCATTAAAATCTTCCGACGAATAAAGCCCCGCATAAGGGGTGATGAGATCGTAAAGCTCTTTAAGAATAAACAGAATACTTTTTAAATGATTATCAATGGCCTGTGAGATTTCATCTCCAAGTTGATTTCCTTTTAAAATTGGGGCCTCATTCCAATACAAAGAAGTGTATCGAGGACGTTTTTTAAAATAAAGTTCACATACATCTCTAAAGGGGTCTAAATGATCCCGCAAGGCCCTGACGGAGGAAAGTACCTCTTTTTGAATCCTCTTGATGGCTTCCGTCGCCTCTTGCGGATCTTCACTTTGATAACTCAAGAGATAGAAGAGGGCCCCGATCCCTTGAAGTTGCTCTAACGATGAGATGAAACCCGTAAAATCTTTTTCCTCTAGCTTTAATGAAAAGGCATCGGTCACTTCTTTTTCCAACTTATGGGCCTCATCGACCACCATATAAGAGGGGCGTGGAAGCCCTTTTGGCCATTGGAAAAGGAGGGCATGATTGCCCACAACGATATTGGCGTCCTTCGCTTCCCGAAGTCCACGAATATAAGTACAATCCCCCTTATGAGGGCATTTATGCCCAATACAGGAACGAAAATCCACGGCGATCTTTTTCTCAAAGGCCTCTAGGGGTGGGCATATCCTCTTTAGGACATGGGCCGTGTCCCCTCTTCTCAGTCTCATTCCCAATCGCTCATTGAGACCAAAAATAATATCCATCACCGCCAAGGCATACCTTTCTAAAAATGCCTTCGTTTCCAACAAAAAATCTTCCTCCAAGTCCCGAAGTTGAAGCAGTCTGCAAAAATGATTTTGAGAACCCACAAGAGAGCAAACCTTAAAATCCTCCTCACCGAAGGCCATTATTTTTCTCAAAAGAGGCATATCTTTATTGATGACCTGATGCTGAAGGGTTTTGGTCGCCGTGGCCACTAAAACCGGATGTTGTTCACTCAAAGAAAATAATCCGGCCGGAAGCAAATAGCCCAATGTTTTACCGGTTCCGGTGGGGGCCTGAATCATGGCATGAACATTATTCTTAAAGGACTGACCCACCTTTAGGCTCAACTCCTCTTGCTCTTTTCGATAGCTATAAAAAGGGAGGGTTTTTTTGACCTCTTCATTCCTCCAGATGGCCTTAACATTATCTCCCGAAAACGTTGAATCAAACTCAAGACTTGGGCCGCTTTCTCCCTCCATCTCTTCAAAGGAGTCAAGAATCCCTTGAACCTTATCCCAAAGATCAAATTCAATTTCACCGGCCAAGGTCGAAAGCTCTTTTTCCGTCAAATTCAAAAACTTGAGCGGCCAAAGCTCATCCAACTCATAGGTGCGGCACGCTCCAAGGCAGAGGTTTTTTCTCACCCGATACTTTTCTTCTCGCAGGCAAAGGCCCCCTGCCGTGAGTAAAACCTTTATGAGATCGAAAGCATCTTGAAGACCTCGGTGGGTTTCTCGGTCATGGATTTGAAAATCTACGATGAAAGATTCAAGGCCTAGGGACGAACGATCGGGAAAGAGCAATCCCAAAAAGAGCAAACTGTCTTGAAATTCCACGGATGACTTTCCACCCGGAAGCTCAAAATATCTCCCGAGGAAGGATTCTTCAAATTTTGCATTATGGGCCAATATCTTGTGGCCCGTAAGCTCCTTCAAGATATTCTCCGTCTCCCTCCAGCGAGGTGCCTTGGAGAGCATTTCGCCCGTAATCCCCGTGAGTTTTTGGATAAATTGGGAAACCTCTCCCTCATAATAAACTAGAGAGTCATAGGTTTTGGTCAATTTTGTTCCGGAAAACTGTAAAAAGCCTACATCGATCACTTGATCCCTATGGGGATCAATTCCCGTTGTCTCGATATCGAGGACACACCATTTTCCAAGTTCCAAGAATAAGCCCCCTTTCCAAAGAGAAAGATGTCAGGCATAATCCTAGGCCAACGGCTTTAAAAAAGGAACCCTATGATCTTGTCCGAAAAAGGGATCGCTCTTCTCTTTCAGACCCAGGCAACGCTTATCGCCATCCTCTTTCTCATAGGTCTCTACTTTAAAACCCATCGATCGCGACATGTAAAAATCATGTCCACCGCCATCGTTTGGGATCTCCTTTTGGTGGGGCAAATCGAATGGAATAGAGGGGCCGTGGGAAAGGCCGTCCGCTTTGAAGAAAATACATGGCTTCTCAACACCCATGTCACGGCGGCCATCTTGACGGTTCTGCTCTACGGGGCCATGATATACACGGGGCGAAAATTACTGAAAGGACAAAATACTTTCCGACCCCTTCATAAGAAAATGGGACTCTCGACCTTAGGGCTTCGCCTTTTCGTCTATGTTTCCAGTTTTTTTATTAGTAGCTAAAGAGGAATTTATGGATCCCATGAATAGGGCTAAAGAACTCATCGAACGACAAATACCGGATGCCATCGTTGAAGTGTCCGACCTGACGGGCACTCGAGATCATGTATCTCTCTTGGTGGCCAGTGATGTTTTCAAAGGTAAAAATCTTCTCGAACAACATCGAATGGTGATGGATATTTTAAAAGAAGAATTTTCTCAAGAACTCCATGCAGTCCAAATCAAAACAATGACTAAAGAAAAAAGGATGAACTCATGAGCGACAACCCATTTCAAATTTTAGACGATCAACCCTCACCTCCCCAACTTGGCGAAGAAATTGGAGAAACCCAAGGGAGTGATTTACAAAAAAAAATACAATCTCTCACCAACTGCGCAGATATCGTTCTCTTTATGAAGGGGAATCCCCAATCCCCTCAATGTGGTTTTTCAGCCAATGCGGTAGGGATTCTCAACCAGATGGGCAAACCGTTTAAAACCTTCGATATTCTTTCCGATATAGATGTTCGCCAAGGTCTTAAAGAATATTCCAATTGGCCGACCTATCCACAGCTTTATGTAAAGGGAGAATTGGTTGGAGGCAACGATATTTTGATGGAAATGCATCGTGAAGGAAATCTCCAAAAACTTTTTGATACTCTGTGAAATGGCCAAAATCTTTAAGAACTAGTACATTGTCCTACAATTGATTAGTGCAGCGCTTTCTCAATTTCTTTTAAGGAAATCGTTTCACCAAGGGAAATGAGTTCTCCATTTCTCTTTTGAACAAAATAAACGGGAACCCCCACATAGCCGTGACGATTTAAAAAATCAGCAATAATCGGATCCCTTCTCGTCCAATCGGCCAAAAGCAATTTGACGCCTTTTTTCTCAACCAATTTTTTAAACCCCGATGTTTGGAGAACCAATTTTTCGTTAACCTTACAGGTAAAACACCACTCGGCCGTAAAATCTATAAAAACGAGTTCCCCCTTTAAATCTTTCATGGCCTTTTCCGACCAGGGTTGCCAATCCATACCTCTCTCGCCCCTCGATAATGTTCCCACTCCTTTTTGGCCCCCTTCCAATGAAAAATCATTGCCCAAAAATGAAATAAAAAGTGCAAGAGGAAACAAATAAAAAAGAATCCTCATCCATGTCTTTTTGCTCATACGATGATGAAAATAGAGTGCAAAAAACAAACTGGCCAAAGTGAGATTTAAAATAAGAGAGAAATACGGATCATCTACTAGGGAAAGAAAGACATCATAAAGCCAAATAAGTGTTAAGAGAAGAGTCATGCCAAGAAATTTTTTAAGATCATCCATCCACTTTCCGGGGCGAGGAAGCAAGATAAGCATTTGAGGAAAGACGCTCGTCAATAAAAATGGCGTACTCAAACCAAGCCCTATAAAGAAAAAAACGGTCACAATGAAAAGAGGTGAAGAGGCAAAGGCAAAGGCCAAAGCCGTACCCAAAAAGGGTGCACTACAAGGTGTAGAGAGAATGGTGGCCAAAACGCCACTCATAAAATCTCCCATTATCCCCTCTTTTTCGGCCCCTCCTCCGATCCTACCCCCCCAAGGTATTCGAAATTCAAAAAGTCCAAAAAGATTAAGAGAGAAAAGAAAGAGGAGGAGAATCATCAGGGCCACAAAAAGCGGAGATTGCAATTGAAATCCCCATCCCACAAACTCACCACTCAATTTTAAGACCGAAACAAAAATGGCCAAAACCAAAAATGTGGCCATCACTCCTGCACTATAGACCATATTATGTCTAAAGAGATCGGCCCTCGAAGCTCCCTTGCTCTTAATGAGAGAAAAGAGCTTGAGAGAGACGATGGGAAGTACGCAGGGCATAAAATTGAGAATAAGGCCCCCCAAAAAGGCAAAAAAGAAAAATAATAAGATCGATTTTTGATGAACAGGCGGAACTTTCTTTTTTATATCTATAGTTTTATTTTCCGGGAAAGGGCGAAGTTTTTCGTAGAACTTTTCATTGATTTCTTTTTTGCCCCCACTCTTTGAAGAAAGTGTATAGGCTCCTTCTTCTCCCGATTCTTTTTTGCTTGGGTTCAAATGAAGAAACGTTTTTGAAATGACCTCTCTTTTGCCACTGCTTTCGTTGAAAAAGAGAAAACTTAACTCAAGTGGTGGTCTAAAAACACCATTTTGAGGAATCGGGATGGGTTTATCCAGATATTCTCCATTCCAGTCCAGTAAAAATTTTCCATAAACATTGCCGTTTTCATCTTGAAAGAGTTGTTCTCGTGCAAAAGAGACCAAAGGATTGGGAAAGGGGAAAAGAATGTTATCTCCTCCATGATCTAAATGAATAAGATTTCTAGGAGACGAAAAATGCAAGGTCAGTTGCTTATTGGAATCTATGGTTAAAAAGAAGTCCAAGCCCTTTGGAAGATCAATTTTTTCAGGCAATTTTTCAAAGGCTTTTTTTAGGTGATCTTGAGAGATGGGATAATACCCAGGATCAATTTTTAGAGCTGTTAAATCTTTATTAAAAGAAAGAGTGATCGAGTCCTTACCGGGGATACAAATATGATCACAAACAAGCCACTTCCCCTCAAGGGTAATATCCTTTCCCAGAAATACCTTCTTTGCCAACGATGAAAAATTAAAAAAGAAAATGGTTTGTTCGCTATAGCCGAAGGCCCTGATTCCTCCCTCTTCTTCATATTTTTTGGGAGACGGCCATTCGAGGGGGAGCATTGGAATTTTTTGAGTTCCTTGAAAAAAAGAAAATTTTGGGGGAATCCCTGCATCACCCGGATTTTTCCAATAGATATGCCACCCTTCGGCAACCTTGAGAGAAACGGCCAAATACTTCTTTTCTTGCCTTTCCAAAAGAGCGGCTTGCATTTTAACCAAATTTTTAATGTCCTCATTTGGAACACTTTGAGAAAACAAAGGAGAGAAGGGGAAAAGTAGGGAGAAAAGAAGAGTTAATAAAAAAGCCATCACCTCTCCTTTTTATCATTTAGAAAAAAGTTTTTCAAATCTCAATTTCAAACCGAGGAGGCGTATCAATCAATATCTTGATGGCCTTTTCCAAAGGCAACTCTTCATAAAGAATTTTATAGACTAATTGAAATAGTAGGCACTGAACAGCATACTTTTTTGATAAGAGATAGATAGATTTAGCCGTCTTGTATCCTTCGACAACAGAACGCTGAGAAGCAATAATTTCCTTTGGGCAGCGCCCCTTAGCCAATTCAAAGCCGAATTGCTTATTTCTTGAAAGCTCTCCGGTTGCCGTCAGGATGAGATCTCCCATTCCACTAAGTCCATAAAAAGTTTCAGGTCTCGCATTATAGATGAAACCGAAGCGCAACATTTCTCTGATAGCGCGAGTAATAAGGGCCGCCCGGGTGTTATGGTTAAGACCCCGCCCCTCTGCTATTCCTACCGCAATGGCGATTACGTTCTTTAGGGCCCCTCCAAGCAAAACCCCTTTAACATCGTATGATTTAAAAACCTTAAAAAAATCCGTTGAAAGCATCAGGGCCGTTTTATCCAAAACGGGTCGGGATCGCCCGGCCAAAGTCACTAGAGTGATTTGCTTATCCAAAATCTCCTTGGCAAAACTAGGCCCGGAGAGAAAGCAAAACTGATCTTGAAAACTCTTAAAATATCGAAAAAATAATTCATCGGGAAGCTCAAGGGTTTCTGGATCGATTCCCTTGGATAAAGAAACAAAAGGTATTCCCTTTTTTAAAAAAACGTTGAGTTCTTTGGTGTTTTCCCGGCAATAGGAAAAAAGGGCCATTGTAGGTAAAGCCATCACGATCAACTCGACCTTTCCTTCCTTCGTGGCCTCCTCCCAGGTTAAGGCCGGGACAATTTGAGGTGATAGGGGGATACCGGGCAAATAGACAGAATTTTCTCCCTCCAGCATAGCATCATAAACATCCCGAGAGCGCACCTTAACTACCACTTGCCTAAAATTATAAGCCAATACAAAGGCCACGCTCGTCCCAAAGGCTCCACCTCCAATAACGATAGCGGTATCGTATGGTTTCATAAGGCCATCACTCCTTTCAGGCGACCTGCCGCTCGATAAACGCTCAAAATTTCATCACTTGACTGAAACATTCGAGAAAATGTCAAGCCTATATATCGTCCCGTCCTTGAAGGGCGTTCCTTCACAACCTCTCCTTGCCCTAAAATGGCCATCAATTCGCCTCTTTTTCCCATGGGCAATACAAATTTAAACAAGTAATGGCAGGGAAAATGATAATTCTTTTCCAATAAAGCCTTGAAGTTAAGATCATCGCTCTTTTCCATCCCTATTGACTAACATAGATCACATGGGTTTTTCAAACACCTTATATATTTTAAAAAACATATTTTCAAGTCTTTACAATCCATTTTGAATGTTTTGGGATAGGTCCTTAGAGCCTTGTTGAAGCCCCACTTCCTTGAACTAAAGAAGGGCCATCTTTAAAAGTTTCTTTAAATTCCTTTTGAATACAACCCATATCAACAATGGCCTTATACATATTTTTTAAATCTAAGACCAATTTTTCTTCATAGCTTGAAGTTTTCAAAAAGATTTTTTTTCTATTAAAAATAAGAGCATCTAATTCTTTTTTAGAGGAAAGAAATTTTGATTTCATTTCCTCTAACTTTTCTTCACAAACATTGAGTTTATCTCTATCAATAATCATAGATATTTTAGAAAGAATTAAATCAAGTGCTTTCATGCTCTTAACAAAATGATCAAAAACTGAATCAAACTCTTTAATTTCAATTTTAACTTTCTTAATCTGATGATCCCTCCCCCCTCTATCCATTTCCTTCATCCTCTCGGCCACGGACATTCTATCAATCGCCTGACTTAATTTATGTCGAGAATCTTCAACTGAAGATGCAACTTTTTTAAAAATATCCCTCAACTGTTCAAGATCATCTATCGTTTTTTGTTCCCTTTGGATTTTATCATAAAAATCATTTGATATTTCAAGTGCTTCAATATGGTCTTTTATCAATCCCTTAGAGTTTTCAATAATATTTTCCCCATTGAGATACTGAGTCCTCAAGCCATCAATAAGAGAAATAAATCCATCTTTTAAGTTAACCAATTCCTTCTGGTATTCTTTTTGTATTTTTCTCAATTGACTTACTTTGTCTTGAATAGAAATGAGTTTATTTTTGTAGAAATCATTTTTCTCCTCAGATTTTTCTACTAAACCCTCATAAGTTTTCTTTTCAGACTGCAATACTTCTACAAGGGCCTGAAATAGATCAAATAAATGATCAATCCCCGCAGAAAAAAACTCATCCCTCAATTTCTTTAACGTGTCTCCTGAAAAATCCTCTTTAATCAACGCTTGCAATGACTGCTTTATTGGAGCAGTAATTGATCTCGCTTGATCAGCTATTGTTTGCTCTAATGAACTTAATGGGTAAAAGAAAATCAGAAGTCTTTTTTGTCCCAAATAATCCACAGGATTGACGTACATTTCAAATGGAACACTACGATCGGATTCAATTGTCTTAACTTGGATTTGATAAATTCCTGAAAGAGTGCTGCGAAGGGCATCTAAAACCGGGTCTATTTCTTGCAAATTTGTCAATTGATAAACTGAATCCCAATGAAGAATTTCCGTTTTAATTTTTTCAAAATCAAATCCCCAAGAGTGACAAAATTTTTTATTTGACCAAATAACTTTTAAATTTGAATCTAAAAGGATTGCGCCAAAAGGAAATGCATCCTGGAAAATACTTCCAAAACTCATTCGTTTATGAACATAAGCATGGCCCCTTGCAAACTCTCGTTGAAACTCAATCGACTCATTTTCAAAAATAGGATTTATTTCTAAAAGTTTATTGTTAACAACATTTAACACATAATCCTCAATACGCCCCTGAAGATCTTTCATTTTCTTTCTAAAAAGAAACACACCACACATCAAACAAGTAATCGCCCCTAATAAAAAAACAATAAAAAATAATTTTATTTTCTTTGATTTCTTATCAAGAGACATTTTCTCAAGTGACATCTCGGGTGCTATTTTCTTTTCCCACTTCCCATAGGAAAACTTAACTTTTTTATATATCTCCAAAGAGGATCGAGTGCTTTTCATATAACTTTTAATCATAAGAGTTTCACTACTCAATGATTTTAATTTTCTATTGATCTTGCTCTTTTTATTTTTTGACAAAATAGAATTATTTGTCACTCTTTCCATCGCTATTAAATTTTGAGAAATCATCCTGACCATCGTATTCATTTCGGGAAAAGTTCGATCTTCAAAATTTTTTAATTTAGCCAATACTCTAGAGCTCGTTCTTGTCAAAGTGGCCCAATCGTTAAGGTTTGCAAAATCTCTAAAATTTACTAATTTTCCTCTAAAAACATCAAAGACTTCATAGATCTGAGGAAATTCTATCAGTTTATTGATCGAATCTTTCAAAGAAATCATATCCTCTTCAAGGATTCTGTAATTTTTATCTAGAGAACTTGCCTGGCCTATCTCTTTAATCTTCCTTTGAAACCTATCAAATTTTTTATACGCCGTTCTTACTTTTCCTTGCCTTATGTCGATCTCAATAGAATCAAGATATTTACTTTTTTCTAAATCTTCCAACCATGAAGATCTTTCATAAATGGTGGATACATAATTCCCATCATATAAGCCTGAAGCCGAAAAATAGTAAAAAATCCCTGCTATTCCAAAAATAATTAAAGAAAATGAGACAACGTAATAAGCTTGTAAAAATCGTATGATTTGTTGAATCATCCATGACTCCACGATAACGATTTAATTCTTAACGTTATCACGTCCGATTCAAAAATTAGTGAACGACGCAATGATTTAGCCTTACCTCTTACTTTCTATTTAGAGCCTATCCTAAAACCACCTTCTATTGCAATCGGCTGCGATTGTGCCGGGCTTCGTCTTTAAGCAAAAAATGCCCTC
>JAPONP010000232.1 GCA_026713835.1 Bacteriovoracales bacterium | reverse complement strand
GGCGTGGACACCTCGAAACCGGATTCACGTTGCCGGTGCGACTCTTATGATTTTCGACACGTATCCCATTCCAACAAAAAGCATAGGCACAATCCATGCCGCCCCTTTGGATCTATTGAGGGCCCCGGGGCGGCAGCGTACTTTCACCAAATTTTTCAAAACCGAATTGACAATGCGACGTGGACAGCACGTTGCAAATTTCATTGATCTATTCTCTTTCCATTCTTAAAATCTCGTTCTCAAGATTAAAGGGTTAGGGATTGGATGGACTTTCGCATTTTTTAGTCTTTATTTAAGCCCACTACCCCCAAATGTCCTCTACAATACTCTTTGGGCCATGGAAGATAACACATACGGCGATCCCTATTTTAGCATCTCCCCGGGAATGATCCCTTTGGGTATCCCCCTACCCTATAGCCTCTTCATCAACTCCTCCAAAAGAGAGGGGAAAAATCGCTACGTCAGAGTCACCGATAAAGGAAAGGCCGTGGGGCCGGACGATCTCAAAAAATTGGAACATAAATATCTGCGTCTCTATATTCCGGAATCCAGCCGAGATGATTTTATCAAAACGATCCTCCGCTTTCACCACATAGGGCCCCATCAAAAGATGGATATGGTCAAAAACAGAACCATGGCCCATCTCAAGGCCCTCTTTGATAAAGATCGAGAGTTCAATACGACCATCCTTAAAGAAACCATCGTCAACTGCCATAAAAGTGTGGGAAATATGGTCGATATTCTCCAAGAACAAGAACTCATGAGCTTGCCGGGTCTCATCGCCAAGCTAGGACTTCACGATTTTTACACTTACGATCATTCCATCAATGTGGGGATGTATTGCATCGCCATTTTAAAGGCCCTCGACGGAAAGGCCAATCGGGAAGAGCTGACCCATTGTGGATTGGGAGGTCTTCTCCACGATCTTGGAAAGACGCAAATCTCGACGAGCATCATCAATAAACAAGGCAAACTCACAGATGATGAGTTTGAACAGATCAAAAAACATCCGGGTCTAGGGATCGATATGATTGAAGAAACCCAAGATCATCCCCACCCCATAGACTTGGATATTTTAAAGAGGGTGGTTGGAGAGCACCACGAAAACGTCGATGGCAGCGGTTATCCCAATAAGATCAAAAAAGAAGATATCCACCTCTATGCCCGTATATGTGCTTTGGCCGATTTTTTTGATGCCATCACCACAAAGCGCTCTTATAACGAAGTTCTCTCCATGCCTAAGGCCATCGAGACCATCGCCTATACCGTCGGCAAAAAGATCGACCCGGAAGTCTTTAGCGTTTTTCATGAGATGATCCAAAAGTCTCAAAGAAAGGGCGAGGGCAAAAGTCCAAAATGTTTTCGCCTCGACGACTCCTTTGATTCCGAAAGGCCCTTTAGCCAACTTCCCCTTCGCCCCACACTTTCCCCTCCGCCCTACTTTCAAAATTTTGGGAAAGTCGTCATCAAAAGAATCTTTTAAAATCTCTCCCAAAGCTCTCGGATAAAATCTTGCCAATAGATCATCGTTATGCCATCGACATCTTTTTGAACCGTATCTCTCGAAACGAGAATGTACTTTTCGATAGTATCCCCCATCTCTTGTTTGAGCGCTTTTAGGCCCTTGAGATGTTTGTGCTGCGCTTGTTCGGTGGATTTAATTTCAACGGCCATTCGGTTTCCGATAATACAATCCACCTCACGGCCCGAGTATGCTAATTCCGGCATAAAGCTGCCAATTTTAGCGAAAAATCGGCATCTTTATGCCGATATTACTCATTTTTTAACGGGGCCTCCCACGAGAATGGGTTTTCACAACGTATTTTCAATAGATTAGGGTGTCATTCCTTCACTCCCACTCGATGGTTCCCGGCGGCTTGGAGGTGATGTCGTAAACCACTCGGGTGATCCCCGGCACTTCGTTGGTGATTCGAGTGGACACTCGGGCCAAAAAAGAGGCCGCAAAATCGGTCCAAGAGGCGGTCATTCCATCCACGGAGTTGACCAAACGAAGGCAGATCACCTCCTCATAGGCCCTCTCATCCCCTTTGACCCCTACGGTTTTGAGGGGAAGAAGGACGGTGAAGGCCTGCCAGCAACGCTCATAAAGATTTTTTTTCATCAATTCCTCAAAAAGAATTTGATCCGAAGCCTGCACCTTTTCGATTCGGGAAGGAGAGACCTCTCCCACAATCCGAATCCCTATGCCCGGCCCCGGGAAAGGGTGGCGAAACACCCATTTTTTTTCTAACCCCAGGGCCAATCCCATCTGCCTCACTTCGTCTTTGAAAAAAAAGCGAAAGGGCTCCAGTAATTTGAGGCCCATCTTTTCGGGAAGCCCTCCCACGTTGTGGTGGGATTTGATGGTCGAAGACTTTCCCCCCGTGGCGTGGGGACTCATGGACTCGATGACATCCGGGTAAAGGGTTCCCTGTAAGAGATAATCAAAACTCACCCCCTCCCTCTTTCGATACTCTTCCACTTGTCTTTCAAAGACCTCGATAAAGGTTTTGCCGATGATCTTTCTCTTTTCCTCGGGGTCGTGGATCCCGATAAGTCTTTCGAGAAAGATGTCCCGACACCTTAGAATGTGAATGTTAAGGGGGGTCTTTTCTTGAAGCTCTTGGATGTGGAGGTGATCCTGGGGGCGAAGAAGACCGTGATCCACAAAAAAGCAGTGGCATTTTTCCCCTATGGTTTCGTGGGCCAAGGAGGCGACGGCGAGAGAGTCCACGCCACCGGAAAAAGCGCAAAGAACTTGGGCCCGGGTTTCGCGCACGCAAGAGAAATGCCCTCGGGCCTCCTCTAGCATTTGCTCCGCTGCCCACTCGGAGGAGGGGGCCTTGGCCACCTCACGGTAAAAATAGCTCAATATCTCGGCCCCCTTTTCCGTATGCTCCACTTCCGGATGAAACTGAAGCCCAAGAAGGGGGCGATGGCGGGAACGAATACCTGCGATGAGACCATTTTCACTTTCGAGAAAAGTCTCAAAGCCCTCGGGAGCCTCTTTGAGATGATCCCCATGACTCATCCAGGCCGTAAACTCTTGGGGGATATGTTCAATGGGCCGGGAGAGAAAGCGGAGTCTGGCCTTCCCATACTCCCCGGAACGTCCCCTCTCCACCTCCCCTCCAAAAAATTGGCCCATAACCTGCATCCCGTAACAAATGCCCAAGATGGGAAGACCTTCATCCTCAAAGAGAAAGGAAAAATCCGTGGAATCTTCCGGGACGGACTTGGGGCCTCCGGACAAGATGAGGGCCCGGGGCCTGGATTCTTTGGGCCCCGCCATTTTCTTTTGAACCTCTTCAGGGGTTAAAATGAGGGCCTTGTACCCGAGTTCTCTGGAGCGACGGGTGATGAGTTGCGTGTATTGGGAGCCAAAATCGACGATCCAAGTGACGGCTTCCATGGTCGGCTCAACTCAATCTGTAGTTGGGGGCCTCCTTGGTGACGAGAACATCGTGGGGATGACTCTCCTTCAAAGAGGCCTGGGAGATACGCAAAAACCGGGCCTTTTCCCAAAGTTCGCCCATATTCCGGGCCCCCACATAGCTCATCCCCGATCGGAGCCCCCCCATCAACTGGTAGATCACGCTGGAAAGGGCCCCCCGATAGGGAACTTGCCCCTCTATCCCCTCGGGAACAAACTTGCGATGATCGCTCACCTCCCCCTGACCGTAGCGATCCTTTGAGCCAAGGTTCATGGCCGCCAGGGAGCCCATTCCCCGATAGACCTTATAGGATCGCCCTTGGTAGAGAACCATCTCGCCGGGAGACTCATCGGTTCCCGCAAAAAGGGAGCCGATCATAACGGAGCCGGCCCCACAGGCCAAGGCCTTGACGATATCTCCTGAATACTTGATCCCCCCGTCCGCCGTAAAGGGAATCCCCTCCCTCTCACAGATGTTGCGGCAATTGAGCAAGGCCTGAATCTGGGGCATCCCCACGCCAGTCACCACTCGGGTGGTGCAGATGGAACCGGGTCCTATGCCGACCTTGAGGGCATCGGCCCCCTCGCGGATCAAATCCCGGCAGGCCTTTTCCGTGGCCACATTCCCCACCACCACATCCATCCGTCCCCAAGAGGACTTGAGCCGGCGAAGCATCTCCACCACGGCTTTGCTATGGGCATGGGCCGTGTCGATGACCAAGGCGTCCACGTCCCGCTCCACCAAGAGTTTGGCCCTCTCAAGCTCTCCTTCTCCCACTCCCACGGCTGCGGCCACCCGGAGGCGCCCCAGGGAATCCTTGTTGGAATGGGGATGGGCGATGGATTTTTCGATATCCTTGATGGTGATGAGCCCCTTGAGCCCAAAACGCTCATCGACGACGGGAAGTTTTTCGATGCGGTGTCTTTGCAGGATGGACTTGGCCTCCTCCAATGTGGTGCCTTCCGGGGCCGTGATGAGATTCTCTTTGGTCATGACCTCTCCCACCCTTTGATCGAAGTTGGTCTCAAAGCGCAAATCCCTGTTGGTCAAAATGCCCACAAAACGCCCTTCACTATCGACGACGGGAACCCCTGAAATGTTGTACTTTTCCGTCAAGGCCGCCACTTTCTCAAGACCGTCATCCGGATGAACGGTGATGGGGGCCATGATCATCCCCGCCTCGTATTTTTTGACCTTCTCCACCTCCAGGGCCTGATCCTCCCCGGAAAGATTTTTGTGAATGACCCCAAGGCCCCCCTCCTGGGCCATGACGATGGCCGTCCCGGATTCCGTCACCGTGTCCATGGCCGAGGAGATGACGGGGATATTCAGGGGAATCGTCCTGGAAAATCTGGAACCCAACTCCACCCGGGAAGGAGACAACTCGGAATAGCCGGGGGCCAAGAGAACGTCGTCGAAGGTCAGGGAAAAGTCTTTGGGAAGATCCATAGGGGAGGGCCTTTTGTTATAATAGGCGCCATCTTGCCCCGGATAAACGCAGCTTGTCAAGCCCTTACTGACGAACGGTTGGAATACTAATGGTCGGAGCCTAGTTGTTGATTTTATAGCCCCGACGGTAATCTCTAAGATCCTCGATCATCCCCTCCCTTTCGAGTTTATGCCGAAAGGTCTTTCTGAGGTGTTTTCTCATGGCCGATTCCAGGCCCCAGGGAGTGGGGGGCCCTCCCCCGTCGATCTCAAGAGAACTTGGGGCCCTGGCCTTGAGCTTGAGTACTCCCTCCTCTCCTCCCTCGGAAGGAAGAGGAGACGGCGAGGGAAGGGGGGATGCGGATTTCTCAAGAGCGTTTCCAAAGGAGATGATTTGCGTTTGGACATGAGACCCTTTCTCGTGAGGACGTTTGGAGACAGCGGCGCCCCCTCTTTGGATCGTGCCTTCGCCCTTAAAGTAAAGATTTCTAAGATCTTTTTTCATTTGAACCATCTGCCCACGCCGCAAGGATCCCTTCTTGGAGGCCAAGAATCTCCCGGGCGTTGCCCCCGAAGAATCGCCCCTAGATCCTCGAAAAAGGGCGATCACCTTCTCGTAGGATTCAAACCCTATGGGAGTACTCCTTCGAGGGGCCTCGCTTTCGGGATCGATAACGGAAAATTCCCCGGGGTGAAGAATCTCATAGCGATTCACATCGAGAAAATGGGCAAATTTGAACTGCCCTTTGAGGCCCAACAGTTGGGACTTTCCATTGCTATGGTCAAAAGAAAGGATGCCCTCACCGCTTAAAATTTCGGCCTGGGCATTGGGTGTATTGATAAAAAGGCGCTTGCTCCTCTCCGAGGAGCGAACCCACAAATGCCCTCGACTCAATTTGAGACCATGGCCCATAAGCTTGACATGGGCAGAGCCTGAAAGTTCATATTTTCGATGATAGCGATCCGTAAAAGAAATCGACCCTCCAACTTCAGTCATGATTTCCACCTCTTCCGGCAGTTTGTAACCTTCTTTTAAGGTAAAGGTCTGATCGTTATAGAGCCCAAAGGCCTTCCCTTTGAGAGATGTCACGACCCCGTACTCATCGCTGATGGCATAGATCGGCCATAAGAGAAAAACCAAGAGCAAGAAAAGATTAAATGCGTTGACTGAAATTCGATTTTTCATAATACCTACTTAAAATTTTCCATTCAGAGGTATTTCTATATTTTAAGCGAAATTCCTCCAGAGTTTGATAAAATTTCTTTTCATTTCCTTTATCAAAATGGGAAAGGGCCGCCCAAAGTTTGGCCCCTCGATAATACCTAGAGTCCGGAAACTCCTTTATAATTCTATTCAAAGCCTTTTCTGCTCTCACGGTATAGCGTTTTGATTGAAACGAGACCATGGCCGCCTCAAAAAGAACGATGTCACTCAACAAAGGACTCTTTGGGTAGGCATGAATCAATGTGTGAAAAAACTGGGCCGACTTGATATAATTTTTCCTTTCCCACTCGTTTCTCGCTATATTGAGAAGTTGGCGATCCTTCCATTTATAGGTTGAAAACTTGACCAGGTCGTTTTTTTTGTCGATGGGAAGCTTGAGGGAGGCCGGTCTCCTCGAAATTGAAGTTTTAGAATCACGAAATCTCGACAATAAAAATTTATTTTGGGTTTCGAGTTCACTGACTTGAGATTCAAAACGCCCAAGTTTTACCTTTAACTCTCTATTCTCTTTTCTTAAATGCAAGGCCATACTTTCATAACGATTCGTTTTTATCACCTCTTTTTTAAATTCTTCAAAAGACTTGGCCAAATTCGACGTATCGATATTATCGATCAAATCAAAAACTTTATGCAACCCCATTTTCTCCACCGTCTCGGCCAGTTCGATCTCTTTGATCGACGTATCTTTTGAAAGATAGAACCCGCCCACCACCAAGGCCGAGAGTCCCGCAACACAAAATAATAAAAATATTCTCTTCAGCACAAACTTCCCCTCACAGACCTTATCGACGATCTTCGTTAAAGAATAAATCTTTTTGCAATTTTTTTTTAAAGATTAACCGAGATAATAGATCACAAAATGATCATGCCCCTTAAATCACGGCATTGGTCATGCCTTTTCCCGGCACATATCGAAAAACTCTCTTGATATGATTGTAATAAATGACCACTTCTTTAATACCATTACGGTTTAAATCCTCCAGTTTTATTTTATAACGGCGCCTTCGGTAACGATACGAAGTTTCATATTCTAAAGATATCGAGGGGCCTTGAGTTAATTTAAAGTTTTCGAGTTTAGACTGCTTAAATGTTAAAAAATAAAGTGAAGATGTTCCATAAAACTCATCCCCATGGGAAAAACCGTCATAAAAATAGAGGCCCAAGAGCTTTAAATCCGGTCCAATCCTATTGATCTTGATGCGATAAACCCGACTCGCCCTCCCCACGGTTTGAAGACGACCCTTAAATAAAACATGATTGTTATGATCTCGAACGTAAAACCAGTCTTGCCGGTCTTTTTTAACCGCCTGAAGCCCCTCGAGAAGGCCATCTCCGTTCAAATCGTACCTAAAAACTCGCCCCCAAACCTCCCATTTGTGAGATTTCTTATCTTGCCCATAAGAGAGAGTGGGTATAAGGCCCAAGAAAAAGAAAGCAAAGATGAATTTAGTCATACCTCTATTATCCACGAAGAGGGGGCGAGATCAAGGCCGGGCCTTTTGGCCCCCCTTGCTTAGGTCTTAAGAGCCTATCCTAGGGTCTATTTTCTCCAGAGAATTTTCCAATTCAAAAAGCGCCCCGTATCCTTTTTGCCATGATCGCTCACCACGATCGTCCAATTGCCTACGGAATGATCAGAGTCCAAGAGCTTGATGGGAAAAGTCTCCCTTAAGTCATTCATCTTGCCCCCTTTGCGCCTGTGGAGAATATAGGTTTGGGAACGAGGAGAAATGGCCTTGACCAAAAGATCCCCTCGAAAGCTATGAACGATAGTAACGGCAATGGAAAGCTCTCTCACATGGGCTTCCATAGAGAGGGTGCTTCTCACACCTGCCTCATCATTATCCGGAATATCGACGTTGACATGCAATTTCTTGGACTCCATGTCCGAGTGGTTTCCTCCGGTACCCGGAGGAGAGTTGGGGTTATTGATCTCCTGGGCCTCAACCCTTCCCACCCCAACGGCCGCCCAGGCCTCCATGACGGATAAAACCGTGCGTCGGTCGTATTCCCGGGCCACCCAAACCGTGGCGTTCCTGGCCCCGATAAATTTTGAAGAAGGGGCCAATAACTCAGTAAAGGCCTTATAAAAAATATCGATACTCTTCTCAAGTCCGATACCCTCGACCCTATGGGTAGGCCTTCTCGGATGCTTTCCGCCGTTCACGAGAAGATAGAAGGCCAAATTGGCAATTCCCGAGTTTCGATGAACCCCCCCATTATCTGCGGCCCCTTGGTAACGATCCTCATAATGATCGAAAGATCGCCCGTCTCTTGTGGGATTGTCCATATATCGAACGGCGTCCCCAATAATTTCTGGAGTCCAGACGTCCTCACCAATTTTCCAATCTGCATTCTCGGGGTCGAGCTTAAACTCTGCATAGGCGGCCATAATATCCGAAAAGGCCTCATTGAGAGCGCCGGATTCCCCCCGATAGATAAGTCCAGAGGTGTTTTCCATAATGGCATGGGTGATTTCGTGAACAGAAATATCCAAAGAGCCGGAAAGGGGGAGAAATTTAACACCGTCTCCATCCCCGTAAACCATTTGCCGCCCGTTCCAAAAGGCATTGAGGAAAGGACGCCCACTCACCTTTTGATAACCCACGGTACTAATAATGGGAGAGCCCTCATTGTCAAAACTCCATCTTCCGAAGCGCTCACTTAAAAGTCTCAGGTATTTTTGAGCATAGCTATGGGCATCCACGGTTCCCGGATCATTAAAGACGGGAAGGGATGAAACGCCCCGACTCCCCGGCATTCTTACCCCTCGTTTATATCGATAGGTTTCGGTAGGGGGATTTATCGCAAGCATTTGAAACAAGCTACCGTCAAAGGTGACATTAAAAACATGGCCCCGACCAAAAAGCCCCAGACCCTCGCCCTGAACCTCCTCTCTTGCGCTCTCATCCAAATAAGCGATATTATCGTAGTAATCGATCACCTCTCCCTTTTTGGCATCCACAAAAACTACCGAACGACCGATCTGAGAATCCTCCTCCATCATCCAGGCCAAGTGATTTTCCTTTTCCGTAGGATAGATGATGAGCTTTGATCTCTCTTGACTAAAGCTTTTCGCCATCTCCTCTTGTGCAATATCGATGGAGTTTTCCAGGGGAACAAAGGGGACAATCCCCATCCCGTAAAGCCTGGCCTTTCTTCCCATTTGGGCCACCTTGCAATTCTTGCAAGACCCCAAATAGAGATCGATCACTCGACTCCCAAAAATGGGAACATCTCTATAGGTTTGCCTTCTTTTGACAACTCGACGCTGATCCAAGTATTTTCTTAGCCTCTTGACATCCTTAAAGGCCTTTGCATTTTTTTGAATTTCTCCAACATAGACCTTTTGAAACCTCTCGTTTCTCAACATATTTTTATGAAAAGAATGGGAATTTGGCGTCATGAGGAACCCATGGAGGGTGGGCCCCGGCACGAGAAAAATAAGGAGAAAAAACCGTTTGAAATCCATTCTGCTCGCCCCCAAGACCTCTATCGTTTCATTGGGCAACCAACTTTAATCAAATGATTAGCCGAGCAAAAAGTTCTGGTTTTTTCTCGCCTAAAAAGATATTTTTGTGATAAGGTGGCAAAAATTTTCACCATTTACCGTAGGAGGTTCTCCCGTGAAAATCATCAATATCTTTAGCGGGCCCGGCATCGGCAAATCCACAACGGCGAGCGGTCTATTCTACTTTATGAAAAAAAATAACCTTAACTGCGAATATGTCAGCGAATATGCCAAGGATTTGGTTTGGGAAAAAAGATTTGATGTCCTCGAAAGCGACCCCGTATCCGTTCTCTCCGAACAGCATAGAAGGGTTGACCGCCTCAAAGATAAGGTGGAATACGTCGTGACCGACTCCCCCATCCTTCTCGCCGCCATCTATGCCAATCGATACTTGGCCGGAAAGAATCACTTGGGAGAAAATGGCCTCTTTCATTTTAATCGATTGGTGCATGAACTCTTCAATAAATTTGATAACTACAATTACTTCCTCATGCACGGAAAAAAAATCAATTATAGGGAAGAGGGGCGACTTCAAAAAGAACAGGAGTCCTTGGAAATAGATGAAATCATCTTCAATTACTTGGTTGAAAATGAGATCCAATTTAATATATTGCAAGGGAACGAAGAGGAAAACTTAAATGAGGTCTGGAGAAAGATTCAATCTTCGGAATAAAACGCTGCGACCCTCCTGCACAATCATACCCCTCACTTACGAAAGATAGTTATAATTTTTATCTGAGGATTTTATCCCATCGGGTAAAGACTTCGTTGGGAACCCCCAAAGCACTTTTGAGAAGGATGTCTCGATCAAAGGGATTTGAAAAATCGGTGATAGCTTTAAGCTCTGATAGGGAAAGTTGATGGAGGTAATACCATGGCGATACCAAAGGCCAAAATTGCAATGGCCAGTCGCTACCATAGACCAATTGTTTTCCAATGCCTGCTTTCATCACTCGCTTGAGGTATCCCCATTTGTTGATTTGAGTCAGGCTTGAGATATCTGCATAGAGGTTTGGATGCTTTTTAAAAAGTGGGAGAATGCGCTCAAATTGCTCCCGACCCTTAATTTTTCCGGTCGTGGCCACATGGGCCGCTATAACCGTGACTCCCAAAGAGAGGGGAAGCTCCAAGCGTTTGGGGTCGCCCCATTCATTGTGCGCACTCGTAAAGGAGGCCTCGGCCCCGGTGTGAGTGAGTAACGGTATCCCGTGGGCCGCGAGGGCCCGATAAAAAGGTTCAATGCGAGCGTCCGAAGGGTCGATATTCATGATATTGGGGATCCATTTTATAAGGACCGCCCCGTGGGCGGCCACTTTTTCCAATCGTTTGATCGCATCATGTCGGAAGGGGTTAATACTCGCTCCCAATAAAAGGTTGGGATATTTGGGTAGCTCCTTTATCAAAAAATCATTGGGCACATAGACCTCGGTGGCCTTTCGGTCGAGTTCGCCCTTGCTATTGACGACACCATCTAAGGCGAGAATAACGGCCTTATCCACCATTTGTGCCTTTGAAATAAGTTCGGAAATAACTTTGAGAACGAAAGTATCTCCATGTTTTTTGAGTTCTCCTTCACTCACCCGAAAGGCCTTTAAATAAAAATTCATCTTATAGCTCTGCCTTAGTCTATCGCTTATGATGATTCCACTGCCGCCATGGCCAAGGCCCGCTGTGTGGATGTGCATATCGGTGATAGGGGTCTTGAGGGATGTGACTGAAATGTCGGCCGGCTTAGAAAATGTAAAGAGCAGCCAGAATACGCCGATCGCTGTGGCCGTAATCGTTACGAAGAGAAAAAAAATTTTGTTTCCGGTTCTCTTTTTCAATCGTTTCGGTTTCAACTCTTGCCTTTAAATGGCCTCAAACGGTGGGCCCCTCGCCCCTTTCCACCGAAGCACCTAGGCCCCTTAGCTTTTCTTCGATTCTCTCATAACCTCGATCCAGATGATACACTCTTAAAATGTCACTTCTCCCCTTCGCCCTAAGAGCGGCCAAAACCAAAGCCGCGCTGGCCCTAAGATCCGTACACATCACCGGGGCGGCCCAAAGCTCTCCCCCTCCCTCGATGACGGCCCGGTTTCCCCTCAAGGTGATATGGGCCCCCAGGCGTCTCAACTCTGCCACATGCATAAAACGATTTTCAAAGATGGTTTCCACGATGGAAAATCGTCCCTTTATGGAGGTCAAAAAGGCCATGAGTTGGGCCTGAATATCCGTCGGGAAAGAGGGATAAGGCCCGGTTTCAATGATTTTGGAAACCCCGTGGGCCGAATCAAAATGTTCCCACCCTCCCACAGGTTTTTGGATACGAATGGAGTTTTCTCCTCGGTCAAAGCGACACCCCAGGCCCTCCAAAATCTCTAAAAGGGAGAGGATATGGTCGGGGATGCATCCTGCCACCTCGATAGAACTTCGACAAGTGAGTGCGGCCAATAGATAGGTGGCCGCTTCGATGCGATCGGGGATGGGACGATAGGAACATCCTGTAAGGGTTTCCACCCCTTGGATAGAGATGGTCGAAGTTCCCGCTCCCTCAATTTTCCCTCCCATCGCGTTTATAAAATCGGCCAGATCCACAATTTCCGGCTCCCTTGCCGCATTTTCAATAACACTTTCCCCGTGGGCCAAGGAAGAGGCCATCATCACATTCTCCGTGGCCCCTACGGATGGGAAGGGAAGGGCGATTCTATTTCCTCTCAACCGAGAGGCCTTGGCCAAAACGTGACCGGCCTCCAAGGAGACCCGGGCCCCCAATTTTTCAAGGCCTTCCAGGTGGAGGTCGATGGGGCGAGTTCCGATGGCACATCCTCCGGGAAGGGAAACCTTGCCCATCCCGTATCTGGCCACCAAGGGGCCCAAAACCAAAATAGAGGCCCTCATGGTTTTCACGATGTCATAGACGGCAAAAAATGTTTTGAGGGAGGAACTCTCCATCAAGGTTTCCCTTCCCTTTGTCTCGATCACGCCCCCGAGGTTCGTGAGGAGTTGCTTGAAGGTTTGAATATCTCGAAGGACCGGAAGATCCTTTAAAACCGTTTTCCCCTCGCCAAGCAAAGTGGCCGCCATAATGGGAAGGGAAGAGTTTTTTGAAACGGAAATATGAACCTTGCCGGATAAAGAACGACCACCTTCGACAAGCAACTTATCCATGAACTTCTCTATCCTCGAAGATGCCCCATAAGAATCGAAGTTTTCCGGTAAGGTCTTTTTCGAGATCGCACTTTTCTACACGATCATACTCGGCGATCATGGACAACAAACCCGGCAAAAGGTCGGGCTCTCCTTCCATAACAAAAAGCCCCCCTCCGCAAATGGAGTGGGCCACGAGGTCAAAAAAACGTCGATACCAATGTTCGTAATGCTCATCTTCAACAAACAAGGCCTCGTGGGGCTCGTAGCGATAGACCTGCGGATGAATCGCAAAGGCCCTCGATCTTTTGATATAGGGAGGATTGGCCACGATCACATCTGCGCGGGGAAGGTTCTCCACGCAAGAGGCCTGTCGAGTTTCTATAGAACAACTCGGGGGAAAGCGATAGGAAAGTTTCTCCCTATTGATGGCGGCCACCCGGAGGGCCTTAGGAGAAGAATCCATCAAAACCACGCAAGAGAGGTCTTGAAATTTAATGGCGGCCGAAAGCCCCAAACAGCCACAGCCCGTTCCCACATCCAAGAGAGTGCGATAGTCGCCCTTCCATTTCTTTTCCAAAAGTTCGATGATAAGTTCGCTTTCCATTCGCGGAATAAGGACTCGATCATCGACAAAAAACAAGGCCTCATAAAAAAACCTGGCCTCCACGGCATAGGCCAAGGGAACGCCTTGGAGAAGTTGGTTCTTGAGGGCCCTGATCTCCTCCTCACTTAGCCCCACGGTGTTTTCCTTTAAAATGCGAGGAGAGAGCCCCGGATGCCAGTGGGTCAATTGCTTTCGGTTGGCCGAAAAAAACTCATCGAACTCCCCTTCTCTCAAAATGAGTTTCCTTCCAAAAGCTCGGATTGGTTATGGGCGATAAGGGCATCCGTGACCGCCCCCAAATCTCCCTCGATGATTCGGTCGAGGGAATAGAGAGTGAGCCCAATTCGATGATCCGTCAAACGACCTTGGGGGAAATTATAGGTTCTAATCCTCTCACTCCTATCCCCCGTTCCCACTTGTCCCTTTCTCGTTTCGGCTTCTAAGGCCCTTTTCTCCTGAAGCATTCGATCATAAATTCTGGCCCTTAAAATTTTTAAGGCCTTTTCTCTATTTTTGATCTGGGATTTTTCATCCTGATTGGCCACCACAATTCCCGTTGGAACGTGGGTCACTCTCACCGCCGAATCCGTGGTATTGACGTGTTGACCACCGGCCCCACTGGCCCTAAAGACATCCACCCTCACATCGTTCATATCCAATTTAAATTCCACTTCATCGGCCTCAGGTAAAACGGCCACGGTGATGGTGGATGTATGAACTCGGCCCTGGGTCTCCGTTTTGGGGACTCGTTGAACTCGATGAACCCCCGATTCGTACTTGAGTTTGGAATAGACCTTTTCTCCACTGACGCTAAAGATAATCTCTTTGAGTCCTTCGGCATTTTTGCTCATGGAGATCACTTCCGAAGCGAGGCCTAGGTTTTTAAAATAGTTTTGATACATCCTATAGACATCCCCCACAAAAATGGAGGCCTCATCTCCGCCGGCCCCGGCCCGTATCTCCATGATGACGTTCTTATCGTCTAGGGGGTCTTTGGGAAGAAGAAGGATTTTAAGTTTTTGTTCAAGCTCTTCTCTTTTGGTTTCATTTTCCTGAATCTCAACCTTGGCCATCTCCCTAAGCTCTTCGTCGGACTCCTCCTTGAGAATGTCCTTGGCCTCGCTGAGATTTTCTTTAACCTTGGAGTATTCCCCGTAAGTCTCGACAATGGGTTTTAAATGGGCGTGTTCGGCGGAAACCTTCTTGAATTCGTTTTGATCCTTATAGATGGCCGGATCGGAAAGCCTTTCGGAAAGCTCGTCAAAACGTTTGACGACTCCTTCTAATTTATCGAACATGGGTATTGCCCTGCCTTCACCGTCCCCGTCAATTTTCTAAAAAATCTTCGAGTTTTTGAGAGCTTTGTCTAATTTCGCCAAGACCTTCGATATCGATCTCACTGGCCGAAAGAATCTTCTTTTCTTGGGATTTGAGATCAAATCTCTCCTCAAGATCGAGGACGGTCTTAATGGAGGCCAAGGCCACTTCGAGTTGGGAATCGTCCGGTTCACGAGTCGTCAATTTCTGAAGCGCCATGCCGGGAAGGCTAACGGCCCGACAAAGAGGGCTCCCCTGATTTTTCCCGGCCCATTTGATAATTTCGTAGGAGATTCCTGCGATGGGGAACATGAGAAGAATTTTAAACAAGACGGCCGCAATATGCTTGAGGATAAAGGGGAGATTTTCTCCCACGGGAACGAAGACAAAAATCACCGAAAATAAAATGATAGAAATAAAGATGAGAAAAAAAGTAAAGGATGTTCCACAGCGAGGATGTAATGTGGTGAACTTTTTTGCATTCTCCACCACCAAATCCTCTTTGCTTTCAAAGGTCGAAATGGATTTATGTTCGGCCCCGTGGTATTGAAAAACCCTTCGGATATCGGGCCAAAATCCGATGAGCCAAACGTACATCACGAAGATAAAAGCCTTGATCGTACCGTCGAGAAGATGAAAATAAAAACTATCCAATCCCCAATCGGCCCCTAGAAACTTTTCGATGGTGAGGGCCAAGGCGTGGGGAAGAAAGACAAAAAGGGCCACTCCAAAGACGATGGAGGTAAAGACGGTCAAAAAGATAGAAAAATTGACCTTCTCCTTTTTCTTCTTTTCGGCTTCATATTCTTCGAGGCTTTGCCCCTTTTTGACGGCCCTCTCCTTCATCTCCTCGTCCATGGCCACATTGGCCGAATAATTGAGAGAGACGACCCCATTGGCCATGGTTTCTATGAGCATCAACACTCCCCTCAAAAAGGGAAACTTTAAAAAATCGAGTTTTTTACTGAGCCCAAACCACTGATCCCGACGAATGCGAATCTTGCCATCCGGGGTTCTCACGGCCACCACGAAGGCATTGGGGGATCTCATCATCACCCCTTCGATGACGGCCTGCCCTCCGATATTGGTGTACTGAGAAAGGAGAAATGGTAAAACCCTCATGGTCCCTCCACTGCCTATCCGTTCATGGAATCCAAAAATTCCCCGTTACTCTTCGTCTTATCGATTCTCGAAAGGACGAACTCGATGGCGTCCACCGTATTCATGGGATGCAAGACCTTTCTCAAAAGAAAGACCCGTTGCAAGTCCTTATCCTCCATGAGGAGATCTTCTCTCCTGGTGGATGACTTATTGATGTCGAGACAAGGAAAGATTCTTTTTTCCATGAGCTTTCGATCCAACTGAATTTCCGAATTTCCCGTTCCCTTAAATTCTTCAAAGATCACCTCGTCCATCCTCGATCCCGTGTCCACCAAGGCCGTGGCGATAATGGTTAAAGAACCCCCGTTTTCGATATTCCTGGCGGCCCCAAAAAACCTTTTGGGGCGATGGAGGGCGTTGGAGTCCACCCCGCCGGAAAGAATTTTTCCACTGGGGGGAACCACGGTGTTATAGGCCCTCGCAAGCCGTGTTATGGAATCGAGGAGGATGACCACATCCTTACCGGCCTCCACGAGCCTTTTGGATTTTTCGATGACCATTTCCGCCACCTGAACGTGCCGATTGGCCGGCTCATCGAAAGTGGAGGAGACCACCTCCGCATCCACATTTCGCTTCATGTCCGTCACCTCTTCGGGCCTTTCATCGATAAGCAAAACGATGAGGTGGGCATCCTTATGGTTGCGGGAGATGGAGTTGGCCATATTTTGCAAAAGAACCGTCTTTCCGGCCTTGGGAGGGGCCACGATGAGGCATCGCTGGCCAAAACCCTGGGGAACGAAAAGATCGATAATCCTGGAAGAGTATTCCGTGGGACGCCATTCGAGATCGATTTTTCCCTCGGGATAGAGGGGTGTGAGGTTATCGAAGAGGGTGGACTTTCGGTGGGCCTCGGGGGTTTGACCGTTGATGGAGTCCACCTTCAGGAGGGCGAAATATCTTTCCACCTCCTTGGGAGGACGAATTTGCCCCTCGACCGTATCCCCTTTTCGAAGTCCAAAGCGACGAATTTGGTTGGGACTCACATAGATATCGTCGGAACCCGGCAAATAGTTATAGGTCGGAGAACGAAGAAAGCCAAAGCCATCGGGAAGAATTTCCAAAACTCCTTCTCCAAAAATTTCCTTGTTTTCCTCTTTGGCCTTCCTGGTGAGGAGGGCAAAGATGATCTCATGTTTTTTAAGACCGCCAGTATTTTCGATCTTGGCCTCATCGGCCATTTCCTGAAGTTTCTTAATACTTTTTTCTCTTAGATCGCTTAAATGCATGGACAAATGCTCCCGGGTTGAATGATGAGTCGTTGTTGAAAAGGGCCCTCTATCGCCAAGGCCTGTTTCGAAACGGTTCTCTTCTTTTTTGGGTAATGGATTTCAGTCTTTGCCGCAATTCAATTCAATTCTATAGTCTATATTAGTGACTCACTCCACAATGTCAAGGAAAGAAAAAAGCGACCCCGCCCCCCTCCCCCTTTTTTCACATCGCATCATTTCCAAGATCAAGGCCCTTTGCTATATTGCCCCAAAATCCCATGAGCTTAGAAAAATTCAAAAATTTCCGCATCTATCGGGACAAGGCCCTTCTCGCCATCGATTTTGGGCTCAAAAATATCGGCCTGGCCACCTTCGTTCCCGGACGGGACCCCTGGCCCTTGGGCCATGGGAGTTTGGATGTCCGCAAAGATACGGCCAAGGCTTTAAGACCCCTCATGGATGTGATCGCCTCCGAGGAAATCCATGCCATCATCATGGGCCTTCCCCTTTTGGCCGACGGCAGTGAGGGGAAAATGGCCGTACAAATCAGACATTTTGCCAAAGAACTTCAAGCCAAATCCTCCCTCCCCATCCTCTTTCAAGATGAATACCTCTCCTCTTACTCGGCCCAAGAAAAGATGAAGCTTGCGGCTTCCCGGGGGTTTCCAATGGAAGACCAAAACATCCATACGGAGTCGGCCAAAATTATCCTCGAAGATTTCATCAGGGCAGAAGGCCTTTAGGGAGCGAGGGCCTTGGGGCTTGGGACAATAGGCCTTGTATCGGCCAAAAAATCGTATTATAATTTTTGAGAATGGGGATAAAAAAAGTTACCGCCTTCTTCGTTCTCGCTCCTCTTTTGGCCCTCCTATGGCTTTCCCTCTTGACCGTCTATCTCTATTTCAAACCCTATTCGGGCCCGCCCCAAACATTTGAAATCAAAACGGGAGAGCCCTTTTCGAGAATCAACTACCGCCTGGCCAAGAAAAAGTTGATTTCATCGCCGCGAATCTTTCACAAATTGGCCCTGTGGCACTCTTCTACGGAGAAGTTGCGACCGGGCCTCTACAAAATCTCTTCGGGAATGTCCATGTCCGAACTCCTGGGTCTCTTTCGCGAGGGCCGTGAAATTTTAATCGATGTCACCATCGCCGAAGGAAAAAATATCTTTGAAATGGACAAAATTTTTTATCAAAAAAAAATTCTTCGAGAAGATGAATTTCTAAGGGCCGCCAAAGACCAAACCTTTTTGTCCTCCCTTGGTATCAAGGCCGCCACCGCCGAAGGCTATCTCTACCCTGACACCTATAAATTTTCCCCCACCGCAAGCGCCAAAGACCTCATTTCCTCCATGACGAATAATCTTTTTAAAAAAATCCAATCCATCGATCTGGGGCAAACCCCCTTTGACCTCCACCGGCTTCTCACCCTGGCCTCCATCGTCGAAAAAGAAACCGGGGCCGCCCACGAAAGGCCCATCATCGCCGGAGTTTTCCTCAATCGCCTCAAAAAGGGGATGCGTTTGCAATCGGATCCCACCACCATCTACGGCATCTATGAAACCTTCGACGGCAATCTCAAAAAGAAGCACCTCAGACAAAAAACTCCCTATAACACCTATCGAATGGCCGGACTTCCCGTAGGCCCCATCGCCAACCCGGGACTCGATGCCATCAAGGCCGTTCTAAACCCCCAAAAGCACAATTTTCTCTATTTTGTTTCAAAAAACGATGGAACCCACGTCTTTAGTTCCAATTATAGGAACCACCTGAAGGCCGTTAGAAACTGGCAAAAAACCAAGGCCAATCGAAAGGGAAAATCCTGGCGACTTCTGGAACGCTCAAAACGGGCCAATCAGTGATCACTCTTAACTGCTCGCACCTCTAGCAAAAGCTGTAATAAAGGCAAGGTAACTGTTCTCCACCCGGATAAGATTGGTAGGAGGCAACGAGGAGCGACTGAGGCGTGCTTCCTGCACGTCGCAAGGAAGCGACGAGGCAGTCGACTGCCAAGATTGCCGGGGGG
>JAPONP010000231.1 GCA_026713835.1 Bacteriovoracales bacterium | reverse complement strand
CTAGACGACCTTCTTTCTCTTAGATCGGAGGAATCCTCAAAAATCATCAAAGAAATAGACTCATGGATAGACTCCATGGAGGGGCATTATTTAGAATCGAGTTCCCTCGGCAAGGCAATCAATTATTACCTTGAGAGACGAAAGGGGTTGCACCGGTTTCTCACCGATAAATACGCCCCGATCGATAACAACATGGCGGAACGTCTCAATGAAGAGATAAAAGAGAAATTAGCGAAAGAGCTTGGGCAAGTAAAAGAGCGATCAAACAGTTCCTGATAATAATCAGAGCCGCTTCCCGTTCTTGTCGGGGATTGTCGATAGAGATTTGCCTGAATTTTTGATCTTTATTTTTTTTCAATAATTTTTTTGCTTTGCGATTCTTTGGGAGAGATGCCCACAATCTTACAGAGGAGTGGGATATGGGAATAAGAAAGGTGATCTTGAGTGTAGATAGAGAGTAATCAAGAACGAGGGATCGGACGATTTGTTTAAGTTCCTCGGGGTATCTGGCCCCATGGCCGTCTTTGGACCTGGAAGCAATGGCATTGGCCTTAGAGACGAGATTTTGAAGTTCGGGATTCATGGGCGGAAATTATAAAGAACAGGCAAAAAGATTTCTACCCGTGGCGAACGCCCAACTTACTATGAAATCGACTCCTCCGAGGAAGAAACTGCGGATGGGCGCAAAATTATCCATGCCCCCCATAAAGTCTATGAGTATGTTTTGGATTAAAAATCGGCCATTGGGAGTTTACTTACCTCTTGGAGAAATTCATGGACGTGCGGCCAGTTTTCGTGACCAAGAAAATTGAGTCTGACGGGGCCTTCTTTCCAAGTGTAGCGGTTTCGTTTTTCACTTTGCGGTCTATGGTCGGTGGAATAGATATCAATTTTTTGAGTTCTACCGATAAACTCATGGCGATGAACCCTATTATGCCAAGGGGATTTTGGGAAATATATAAAGGCATGAGGCGAATGGTATTGCAAAATTTTTTTGTGATCGATCTTTTGAAAGCAGTTATATGTAAAAGATTTTGTCTTTACTAATTTTTTTATTCCCAAGGTGGTAATCTGAGCTATCTTGAAAATTTCTATGTGATAATTGTTTACAGTATTAAAGTTTATGTCAAATTTGACTTCTTTTTTAGCATTCTCATCAAAGTCTGAGTCTATTCTATAAGAGCGGTCACCTGATTTAATAATCCAGTGAAATTTTTTTATGACATTAAAGTGAATTTCAAAATAGCGGTCAAAATCAAGCAAGTTTGCGTGTTTCGTCCCCTTGCTCTTCTTCATTGTAAATTCCTACATCATTCAACTCTGCATAGGCCCTAAGAATCTTACTTGATATATCCCCAGGGATGTCATGTATCCCATCTGCCCAGTAAATCAACTCCTCGTAAGAAGATGCCCCGAATTGCTTGCAATACTTGTCCAGTACTTCACGAGATTCCTTAATCTCTTCCTCTCTTGTAATAACTCTGGCATTTGCAAATGCTTTTTTGATTTCTTTTTTAATCTCTTTTGACTCTTCTTCGGTGGGTTCAAAATCCATCATTTTTAGCTCCCGGTTCGACATTTTTCTGATTGTGCCACAATGCCTCCATAAGTCAAGCCGACCCTTCAAATAATCACTATTTACGCCCTTATGAGGGCCGTTTCATTGGAGTTTTCTATGCCCTTTTTCATCTTTTCACTTCTTTTTTTCTTGGTCTCCTCGTGCTCTCTAAAACACGATTCTTCTAAAATACCCCTCTATCTCGATTCCGATGGGGATAAGGTTTTTGATTGGAAGGAGTTGGGAAGGGGGGACTCTCAAAAGTGTCGAAGTTGTGCAAGAAAAGTGGACGCTTCTCTTGGGGAAGTTTAGAATGAGGGTGAAGTAGCCATGAGAGTTAAAACATAATGAAATTATGAAAAATAAACACCCTTTTTCATCTAAAAATTTGAATCTACTTATTCAATTATTGATTATAGCTTCAATCATTCAATTGTCTATAGAAACCATGCCTTCATTAAAGAATCAATATAAAAATCTTTTTTACTGGCTAGAAGTTTTTTTTATTTTCGTATTCTCTCTGGAATACTTTGCGAGAATTTACTTTTCTAAGGAAAAATCTAAATTTATATTTAGCTTTTATGGTTTGATTGACCTTATCTCAATTCTGCCATCAATCTTATCTCTAGGAGCTACAGATACTAGATTTTTCAGATCATTGCGCCTGTTAAGGTTTTTCAGAATCTTTAAAATGGTAAAATATTCAAAAGCCATGGATAGGATTAAGGATTCATTTAGTGATGTCAAAGAGGAGATGATTATATTTTTGGCTTTAAGCCTTATTCTCCTTTACATATCTGCCTCTGGAATTTACTACTTTGAACACGAGGTACAACCTGAAAAATTTAAATCAATTCCTCATTCACTATGGTACTCTATTTCTACATTAACTACTGTCGGCTACGGAGATATTTATCCAATAACAATTGGTGGAAAAATCTTTACTTTTTTCATATTGATCATTGGGCTTGGCTTCATTTCTATACCTTCAGGCCTTTTGGCAAGTTCATTTTTAAGAAATAAAAATTTATAAATAAGGTATATCGAATTTTGAATACTTATTTATAAAACTCCCGATTTGACTAAAAACTAACACCCTCAAAAGAGCAGGCCACTAGAGAAATTCTAATCTTTATAGATCTGCCAACGAACCTGCCTCTCCCATAATATCTTATAAATTAGCCCTGCCCCTATGTTTTCTATCTGTAAGAAAATTTGAAGACTTACAGACAATGTCCGAGCGAAGCACTCCGAGAATATTCATCGCAAAGTCATAAGTCGTAAATATAACCTAATTTTTTTGATCGTAGAGTCCGAAAGAAGAAGATAATGAGCAGGCAAGATTTGTGCAAGGAAATTACTTTTTCTGAAGATGAGAAAATAAAATGGACATCTTTTCTGACTACGCTAGAGTCAAGCCTTGTAGAGGCTTCTACTTTAGCACATGATCTATCAAAAAAAAATATAATAAAGGCTATTCTGAAGTTTTCCTCTATTGGAATAGAAAACCCTACTCATCTCCAAAAAAGTTTATTCAATCTATATGATCTCGCAGAGCATGAAATGATTTCAAGGGCTACTCAATTAAAATTAGACAAAGTGAGCAAGGAATCTAATTTAGCCCCTGATTATTTTTCTTTTCTTTCAAAAAATCTTGATGAAAATTATTATTCTGATTTTATTGCAGCAATCTTAAATTTTAAATTTTCAAATAATTTTAATCATAGGGTGTTATCTAGGCTATGCAGTTTATTTTCTATAGATATAGAAGAGGGAACGGAGACCATCGCTTACAGAGAGGTTCCTCTTAGTAGATTTGGAGAGAGTGAGAATGCTACGATGAGGCTGGATATATTTATTAACCTCAATGAGGTTGGAGTATTGGTCATTGAAAATAAAACAAGATCGAAAGAGCACTCTTGTCAGACAAGAGCGTATTATAAAGCCATTAATCTTAAATTCCCGAAAGAAAAAATTTATTGTTTATTTTTAACTCCAGATGGGTCGATGGCCACACATCAAGAGTTTGTGCCACTTAGTTATAACGATTTCTATGAGATATTAATTTCTGAATTTGTTAGAACACCATTTTTATCCAATGAACTTAAATTGATTATTCCATTTTTTATAGAATTGCAAAATAGTTTTGTCCAGAGTTATTTAAATATCGTACATCGAGCTATGCACTATAGGGAGGTTGCATGAGTAATAACAAATTATCAGATGTTGCTATCGAATATGCGTTGCATATAAATCAAATTCAAAAGGCTCGTGAAATTTTCGAAAGAGAATGTAATGGCTTTATGAATGACCTTTGTTGTTATCTGAATAGAAAATTTACGGAGTTATATGACAAAGATTGTAAACTTTATCTGGCAATTAATGAGGACTTAAAAATATCACCTTCTGGTCATGCCAAGAGCTATTATTCAATATGCAAATATCCTATTAAAATGAAGTCTGGTAAAAGCAAAAACTCTAGATATGAAACCCTTGGATACTTTCAAACAGGAATTGAATTCGATACTTTTTTTCAGACATTTTGCTGGATAACCAAGTTTCATAACAATGATACGTTTGACCCTCAATTCGATGAAAGAATGATGACCAAGATTAAAAAATTCGACCAAGAAGAACAGGATCGTTTATTTGTAAATTTTGGGCAAATAAATTTTGATGGGCTTTATTTTTCAAAAAAACTTATTGATGACAAATTTGATTTTGATTTTAAAGTATCTATTGATCCAATCATTAAAATTTTACTTTCCACAATTATTGAATCAGAAAACTTTATTAATGTTCTTGGAAAGTCAGAACACAATAAAATAGTAAAAGTTGCCAAATTGGATATGGAACCGCCATTACAGAATATTAAAAAGGCCCTTTAAACACCCTCACAAGTTAAGCTATCTACCGTATAGATATAACTTCCTGAAACTTAATGCGTTATTCTTATTTTTGATCGAAAGAGGACATCGACAAAGTTTTGCCTCAACCTCCAGGGCCCTCTCGATAATTTAAATTAGCCTATGCAGCCTTGCGGTAATTTATAGTACCGTAGCATGAAGGATAATTGATGCAACCCCAGAACTTACCAAACCTTCCCCATCGAATCTTCATCTTGGAGCTACATTGAGGACAACTGGGGATCATTTCATGGTCGATATGAACATTTCGTGGTTTTGGCCTATTCGTGGTCATTCGATTTATTTTTCTATCTCTTATCTTTATCACATCAGCAGATTTTATGCATTTACTACAATAATTACTTAACCCCACCTTAGAAGGTTTAATTTCAAATGATTTTAAGGGAAAATATCTTTTACATTTCTCGCATTTTTTCTTAGCTCTATCTCCCTCGGCTATAGCTCCTTATCGTCATTTTATGCATAAAGCATAAATCGCTAAATACCCGTATTTTTAGGAAAAATCCATGAACAAAGAAAAGCCGCATAAGTAAGCGGTCAAAAGCCACCTGGCGGCGCAGTCTTTGAATATCTATGCCCTCTGATAAAGAGTTACGACTTGGCGCATAGAAGGAACAAGCGATTCTAGGATTTAGTTCCGTTATGCAACTTTTAGTATGCTAGATAAATTAGAATCGATTGCTTTAAGCAACTCATCAAATTTTTCTATCGTGGGGATACTTTTCCCACTTTCATAACGTCCATACGAATTGGGAGAAGACTGGCCCATTCTCTTGGCAACATCCCTGATACTGAGTCCGTTATCAATTCTTTTTTGACGAAGGATCATAGATAATATCGGGCCGATATTATTAGGAACAATAAAAAAATTATTATTGGAAGAGGGTTCAATAGAAACTTCAAAATCATTCAATTCAACAACCAATTCGATCGCTTCCTTGGCCATTTTGTAGGCATCGCTTTTACTCTTACCCTGGGTAAAGATACCAATTTCAGGAATACTGACTCCCCATACTCTTTCACCCGGTTCTTTCTCTAGCTTCCCTTCAATTTTCATTAGAAATATCCCTTATTATTTTTTTTACCTGATTGATGATGGCCTTTGCCGTCCCTCTCTAATTTCTCGATTTTTTTAGAACCTTTTCTAAATCTTTTTTCTTCATAGTGGGTCGTACACGATATTGTGAACAATGTCAAGATGTGCTTATTGGATCGCAAAATTGTGCCCGTTCCCTAAGAAAAAAGGCCGTTGATTTCAGTAGGTTGACCTGTCTCGGTAGCCTATTATAACTTTAGATGCCTCTTTTGAAGAAAGTTAGTTCATTCGCACTCCACGAAAGTTCTTGCCAAACCCCTATAGATTTTGTCGAGGGGAACGTCCCTATGAATCTTAAACAAACTCAAAGAATTTGTGGAGAATACAAAAAATATTATAATTGCTATCGGCCCCATCAAGGGATATCGGGCAAACGTCCTGAATTTCCAAATAAAATAAAAAGCAAGAATATCGAACAAATTTATCAAAAATGAACACCTCGGCAGAAAAATAACTTCCTTTGATCCTAAATTTGCAACCGCCGCTTAATAGATCAGATAGCATTTGAATTTTAGATAGAATACTCGCCAACAAGCGAAACAAAAACAACTCTTTAATGCGGAGCCGATAAGCTCACCTCATGAGAGGGAAGAGAAGAAGAACTGTGAACTTGCGCAGCATTTTGACATAAAAATCAAAATCCGTCGGTTATTTCTTTTATTTTGATATTTTTTAGCACAAAATGCTAAGTATGGACGGGAAAGACCGATCTGAATCTCAAACCCTTGAACTGGATACTAAGCGTTGGGATTTTATTCCAAATCGCGACAAAGGTTTTGTCCTCTGTTGCGATCAATCCAGTGACGATGGGGATATCTTCCAAATCCACGGCCGACTCGCCCAAATTGTCACCGATCTTTTGGCCGGCAAGGACATCTCGCCCCCAAATAGAGAAGATGGGCCAGAAGGGTATGATGTCCACGATCTGCCCTTCTTCAAACACTCCAAGAAGAGTTCACCTGACCTCAGTCATAAAGAGATCACCGCAGTCGATCTCTCCCCTCTTCAAGAAAATAACCTACGCGCTCAGGCCTTCCTTTCTTCGGGAACGCCCAACACGGATTTTCCCGCCCCCAAGCATTACCCCTATTTTGCCACCTAGGTATGCTCAGGCTCTCCTTTATCTTTTTTGCTCTTGGTCTCATCTCCCTCACCGTCAACCACTTTAAACGAAAAGAAATCAATCCCTTCGATCTCGGTCGCTATCAAATGGCCGAATCCTCCTATTTTCCCCTATCGGTTCACTGTGATGAAGCGAAGACGGGGTTTTTGGAATTTCATGGGCGCGCCATCACTCACGGAGATTTTTTGCCCAAAAGTCCCCGTGAGGTGGTGAGGGATCAACTCAAATATATCGATGGCTTCGTTGACCACAGCGATCACTCCAAAACCCGCTTTGTCCCCCATCTCAAAAAGGATTTTGAGATTTTAAAGGTTCAAAAAATTTCCTATCCCGTGGAGGTTTATTTGAATAAGGTCGGGGTCAATCCCTCCTTCTATCCCGAAAAGACCTTGGAGCGGTGGTATAGGAAGGGGGCCCGGGCCACGGAGGTCACCTATAAGGCCAAGGTGAAGGTGACGAGATGTAGGGAGGCCCAAGACCACCACGATTTGATCCTCCCCCTCGATCCCTATTTGGCCTATTGGTACGTACCAAAGGATAAGTGGGTCGAGACAACCTATGAGTCCCCTTCGACCAAAATAACCGCCACCCCTTGTGCCCATGAAATGATAGCCCTCGTCAAAGAGCCGAGTCAATATTGGAACGTATGGAAGCCTCAAGCCAAAAAATGTCTCGGCCTTTTAAAGGAAAATCTCCATACGGGTCTTTTCAAAGGAACCTTTATTCCCGAAGAGAAAAAATCCAAAAGGATAGAGTTTTCCCACCTGGCCCACGAAAAAGATGAAATCCATATCTCTTTTATCAGTGGTCTATTGGAGTCCGAAAAGACTCAAAAAAATCTCAAAAAAATTAGAACGGTTTTGGATGATCTCAATGCCATCGACAAAATCGATAAGGAAAAACAAAAGGATCAGGACACGGCGACCCTCGCCACGTTGACCTTTATGCACCTTATGAAAAAACTTGCCCGTCATACCCATTGGACGGCAAAAGACCTTAAAGATCACTTTATCATTGAGAGCAAGGGGAAACTCTTGCACTCCAAAAAACCCATCACCATCCAAATCTATCTAGGGCCCACGGTGGGCTACCCGGAAGGACGGTTGCACTGGCCGTTTCTCTCAAATGCTTTGAAGAAGTCGGATTTTATTTTTTATACGGGACACGCGGCCCTAGGCTGGAGCTTCACCTTGGAGAATTTAAAAGAGAACTCGGATTTTAAAACCTTTGAAAACACCCCCGACCACCAATTTATCGCTGTTCTTTCCTGTTCATCCATAAGCTATTTTGGAGAAGACTTTATCAAGGAAAGAAAACTCGCCGGAAAAACCACCGATTTTTTGCGAACGGGATTTGACGACAACTCCTATCTTATCGTTCCCGCCATGATTCAATACATCGATCTCGAATTGGCCGGCAAACACTACTCCTTGGAATCGATTTTAAAGAGCCATCTTTTGCCAAACTACGATATCCACCTCACAAGAAATTAAGGGCCTATCCTAAGAATCCAGTTGATCCTTTCTATGGGGAAAAACGTAGTTCAAGGGACGAAGATCCCGCAGGCTGTGGCAGGCCTTGAGCTCTTGTAGGTTTCCAATATAGATGGGCAGATCGGGATCTGAAAACTCTGCAAGCACTTGTTGGCACATTCCACATGGGACGTCTCCCAGAGTCGAGTCTGAAACCACGACGATCCACCGGAGTTTGATGAGGGAGGGGTCTTTTTCCCCAAAGAGCGCAGAAATGGCGGCCCTTTCGGCACATATTCCGGAAGGGGAAACCACATTTTCCACGTTGCAACCGATATGAATGCGATCATCGCCGAAGACCTTAAGAGCGCAACCCACCTTAAAATTGGAGTAGGGTGCATAAGCGTGGGCCAAAGCCTTTTTGGCCATGGCGTGGCCCTCTAAAATGTCGGAAGAGACTTCCACCATCGGCTCCCTTACCTTATCAAAAGGCCCTTGGAAAATCGCAGAACTTGGGCCTTCTCTTTTCCAAAAAGGCGTCCCGTCCCTCTTGGGCCTCGGAGGTTCCATAGGCCAAACGGGTGGCCTCTCCGGCAAAGAGTTGTTGACCCACCAAACCGTCATCGATGAGATTAAAAGAGTATTTGAGCATACGAATGGCCGTGGGGGATTTGGCGTTGATCTGTTCGGCCCAAGAAAGCCCCTCAAGCTCCAAAGCACTGTGATCGACCACGGCGTTTACCATGCCCATATCAAAGGCCTCCCGGGCATCGTAACTTTTCCCCAAAAAGAAAATCTCCCGGGCCCTTTTCTGCCCCACTTGTCGGGCCAAGTAGGCCGAACCATAGCCCCCGTCAAAGCTGGCCACGTCCGCATCGGTTTGTTTAAAAAGGGCGTGTTCTCTCGAAGCGATGCTTATATCGCAGACCACATGAAGGCTATGCCCTCCCCCCACGGCCCAGCCGGAAACCAAGCAGATCACAACCTTTGGCATAAAGCGAATAAGCCTTTGGACTTCCAGGATATGCAATCTCCCGGATCCTAAAGAGGCAGAGGCGAGAGGGTCTTTGTAACGATAGCCGTCTTTGCCCCGAACCCTTTGGTCTCCTCCGCTACAAAAAGCGTGGCCTCCATCTTTTGGGGAGGGGCCGTTGCCCGTGAGCAAAACCACCCCGATATCCACATTCATTCGTGCGTGATCGAGAGCGGTGAGAAGTTCATCTACGGTCTGGGGACGGAAAGCATTGCGGAGTTCGGGACGATTAAAGGCCAAGCGAACCGTACCGTGATGGCGGTGGCGATGGTAAGTGATGTCTTGGAAACGAAAACCCTCCACCTCCACCCAAACATTGGGGTCAAATAGAGGGGAAAGCATCTTACTCCCGACCTATTTTGATCAAATTCTTGAGTTTATCGCCAAGGGTGGCGGCCTTCACCTCTTCTTGAGATTGAGAACGATCGCCGACGGCTTCTCCCCCTTCACCATCTTGTGCGGACTTGACGGACAGGGTAATTTTTTGGGCCTCTTTATCGATGCTAATCACCATGGCTTCGGGGCTATCGCCCTTTTTGATCACGTCGCTGATTTTTTCCACTCGTTCCTCCGAAAGCTCGGAGATATGAATAAACCCCTCGATTCCCGTTTCCAACTCCATGAAGGCCCCAAAATCTGTGACTCGAACCACAGGGCCACTCACCATGGTGCCCACGGGAAAGCGTTGCTCGATATTTTTCCAAGGATCCTCTTCGAGTTGTTTGATTCCCAAACAAAACCTTTGGTTTTCCTTATCCACGGAAAGAACCAAGGCCTCGATCTCTTGGCCTTCCTCAAATTCATTTTTGGGCATCACATTTTTTCTCGTCCAAGAAATATCGCTCACGTGGATGAGGGCATCCACTTCCTCTCCAAGATCCACAAAAATCCCAAAATCCACGACGGACTTGATCTCCCCTTTGACCTTGGTGCCCATGGGGAATTTCTTCTCGATGGAATCCCAGGGGTTGGGTTGCAATTGTTTGATTCCCAAAGAAATTCTCTTGGCCTCCACATCCACGTCCAAGACCTGGGCCTTGATCTTCTCCCCTACGGAGATGCAAAGGGAGGGACGTTTGGGACGGTTCGACCAAGTCATCTCACTCACATGGATGAGCCCTTCAATGCCATCATCCAATTCCAAAAAGACCCCATAATCTTTGACGGAGACGACCTCCCCTTCCAGTTGACTTCCGACCACATAGTGTTCTTTGGCCTCTTCCCAAGGATTGGGGCGCACTTGCTTGAGCCCCAGGGAAACCCGTTCCCTATCCTCATCGAATTTGAGTATCTTGACCTCTATTTCCTCACCGACGGTCAGAAGATTATTGGGATGCTTAACTCTCCCCCAACTCATATCCGTAATATGGAGAAGACCGTCCACGCCTCCAAGATCGATAAAGGCCCCGTAATCCGTGATATTTTTCACAACTCCCTTGACGATCATTCCCTCTCGAATTTGGCCCAGGGTTTCCCCCCGCATCTTATCCCTTTCCTCTTGGAGAATCGTTCGTCTCGAAAGGACGATATTTCCGCGCTTCTTGTTAAATTTGATGACCTTAAAATCCATGGTCTGACCGATAAATTTATCCAAATTGCGGGTGGGGCGAACATCTATCTGAGAACCCGGAAGAAAGGCCTTCACCCCGATATCCACCGATAGCCCTCCCTTAACCTTTGAGATAACCGTTCCCTTAACGCAACTGCCTTGATCGCTGGCCTCCGAGATTTTGTCCCAGGCCCTAAAAATTTCGGCCTTATCCCTAGAAAGAACCAAATTGCCCAGGGAGGATTCCAATTTTTCCAAATAGACTTCGACCTCTTCTCCCTCCTTGACCTTAAAGGTTCCATCGTAATTTTTAAACTCTCTGGCAAAAACCAAACCTTCCTGTTTATAGCCGATATCGACCGTCACAAAATCATCCGTCATCTTGACGATAGTGCCTATAAAGATCTCCCCTTCCACAAAGTTTTTGCCTTCTTGGGAGGTCAGAAATTTTCCAAACTCGGAGGACGACTTCTGTTCCTCGGTGTCCTCACCGTAAACCACATCGTACTCTTCTACCCATTTGGAAACATTTTGCGTCGTCGCCATAATCACCCTCTAAAATAACCTTATAATCTGGTCATTCTTTATAGGCAATTGCTCGCCGCCCGTCAATGCCCACGAACCGTCCCGGTTCAAAGGTAAGGTGACAACCAAGGCCCGAAAGGCCTGTGTGTGAGGGTGGGATGGCCCTTGAAGAACGTGTTTTCAATAGGTTAGAAGGCATTCCCACGCAAATTCCCCGGGTTTATTAAAGATTAAAATCTAGGGCCCAAGTTGCCGAAAAGGAATTTGTTTGAAGCGACCAAATAAGTTGGGCCGATACATAGGATGGTTTGATCCATGAAAAATGTTTCCATCGCCATGGGTGCTTTTCTTCTCTTTTTTATCTTCTTGAACCCCCCTCTTTCGGCACGGCTTTTTTGGGCATCGGATACCCCCGCCGAAGAAAAAGAGTGCCCTGATCCCATCTTCAAGATGAAAAAAAAATCCTCATTCAATATAGCACAAGACCATCATTTTTTTCTCCCCCATCAATTTGTAAAACTCAAAGGTGGAGGTCTGGCCATTGCCAGAAAGGGTGGCGTCCTTTTTTTCAATGCCGAAGGCGGGTCCGAAAGGGAGGTCAAGACTCCGGGAGAAAACCCAATTCTCGCTCTGG
>JAPONP010000230.1 GCA_026713835.1 Bacteriovoracales bacterium | reverse complement strand
ATAAAGGCAAGGTAACTGTTCTCCACCCGGATAAGATTGGTAGGAGGCAACGAGGAGCGACTGAGGCGTGCTTCCTGCACGTCGCAAGGAAGCGACGAGGCAGTCGACTGCCAAGATTGCCGGGGGGTGAGCAGTTACAAAGAATGTGTTTGACCCTCACGGCCCCTCCCCTTCCTCTTTCACCTAAATACTCTAGTTCATATTCTAGCTCATTTTGGAAATCCTTGGGGCCTCGTCGATTCGGGTAAAAATTTCACACCTTTAAAAACGAATTGACTCCTGCCTCCGGGGCAACCTATAGTGGGCCCAATTAAAAGGAGACTGTATGAAAACCAAAACTCTCTCTTCCCTACTTTTGACCGTTTTTCTCTCTGCCACGGCCTGGGCCTTTGAAGCGCCCTTGAATATGGAGGACTTGGAAGGACGCTATAGGCTCAACAATTCCGAAACCCAACAATCCCAAACTCTTGAGATCAAAAAGGATGGAACGGCCACGGTAAAAAACGGAGATGAAGAGGTTCCATGCAAAGCCCGTATCGCCACCAATGACGGATTGAAATTGGAGTTGAGTTGCTCTATATACCGGGAGTTTGATGGCGTCAAACTCAACCTCAACTTTAGCTTTGGTTTTGAAAAAATCACAAGAGAAATGATCCATTCAGGAAGTTTTACCACCCCGGTAACGGTGATCTTCTCCTACGCCGATGAAAAACAAGAAGATCGAGGGGTTTTTGAGTGGCGAGTTCTCTCAATCTAAAGAAGGTTGGAATAGATATTTTTCTTAATCAAATGAGGAGATTTTAATGATGAAAACTCTTATGATGTTGGCCCTTTCGTTGGCGACATTTAACCTCTTGGCCTTGGAATCCGAACTCGGTGACCTTGAGGGGCAGTATCTCGTGGGATATGAAAGTGAAATAGGGCCCATTCCGGGCTCCATCATCTCCCTTGAGCGAGACGGGACGTTAACGCTCGTTGAACTGGTCAATCCCATCACCGGTGAAGACGGCCCTTTTGTCTGCAAGGGGGAAGCGAGATTGGTCGGAGAAGCCGTCCAATCTTCTATAAAGTGTGAAAACGGTAGGGAATACACCCAGACGGTCTATAGTATAGATCGATCTAGCGGAACCGACCAATTTAGTGCGGAGGTGACGAGTTCTCTTTTTCCAGGAGAGATCGCATACGCCGTCTTTATGAGATTGACGGAAGAGATGCGAGAACACATCGAAGAGCAAATGGGCCCTCTTCCCTTTTGAGACATGACAAGTTTTCGCCTTTTGACCATTCTCCTCTCTTCCACCGCATGGGCCTTTGGCCCGCCCTTGGGTTTAGAAGACTTTACGGGGCGTTATAGGCTCATCAATCCCGAAACCCAAGAATCCCAAACCCTTGAAATCAAATCGGACGGGAGGGCCGTTTTACATAACGATGGGTCGGACATTTCCTGCAACGCCCTTATCACCTCCACCAAAACTTCCGGATTAAAATTGGAATTGAGTTGTCGTGTGTACCCGGATTCTAACCACGTCAAACTCAAACTCGACTTTGAACTCGAAAAAATCACGAAAGAAATGATGGATTCCAAAAGTTTTACCACCCCGGTGACGGTGACCCTCTCCTACAAAGGTGAAAGTGAGCAAGGATCAGGGGTTTTAGAGTGGCGGATTCTTCTCTAAGATAAGGCCCTATCATCCACCCAATCCTTAGGGTCGTGAAGACGAAAGATAAGGGTGTGACGGGGAAGATTTCTTCTCAAACGAGCGATTAAACCCCGGTGTAGGCCCCCGATATCTTCTCCCGTTTCCAAGGCCTTTCTTTGCAAAAAACTCTTCTTGGAAAGTCCGATCAACCAGCTTTGTCTCCTAGGAAATCTCTCGACGAACTTTTCAAAAACATCCAAAAGATGCCAATTGTATTCGTAGGTTTTGGAAAAACCAAAACCCGGATCGAAGATCAAAGGATTTTGAAGGCCATGGCGCTCCCAAAAGGCATAGGCCTTGAAAAAGTAGTTCGCAAGATGATCCGAAAGCTCCCCCTTTGTTCCCCTATAGGGAAAATCCATGTGCCGGGAACTTTCCTCCCTCGTGGGCGCCAAGTTATGGCAAAAGATATAGGGGCACCGGGGGGTGCGGCGAAGGAGATCGGCCAAACGGCGATCCAAATGCCCGCCGATATCGTTTAAGATGAGAGGTCTTGGGGCAAAACGGTCTTGAAGCATCCTAAAGGTTTCCAAATGATAGGTGTCGATGGAAAGGGGGCGGGAATCCCAAGGGTCATTGGCGACCCCAAGATCCTGGAAACGAGCGTATTCCAAATGAGTGCCGATAGGCAGACTCTTAGGTGCTGTGGACTCGGCCCCAATGTCCAAAATATCCATGGCCCTAAGCTCATCCACCCTCGCCGCCAACCCTTCCCTGTCGTTCCAACACCCTCCATCGAAAAAGGAATCGGGGGTGATATTGATAATCCCCATGGAGAGATGAAAGGATGAACCGCTTTCTCTTCCGGGTTCCGGTAAAATCTTTTGGAGATGGATTCTAGGCGACAACGCCGTCATCGAGGTTTAAAGAGGAGTCTTTGTCTTTCGTCTCGTCTTCGTCTTTTTTATCTTCATCTAGGCCCTCCGGGTCTCCTCCTCCTGAGCTTTCTTCCCCGCCGGAAGGAGAGGATGGGGGCGGAATGGGAGAACCGATATCTTTTCCCTCCACGATATCTTTGACCTGAGCGCCGTCCAAGGTTTCCCAAAGGATGAGTGTTTCGGCCAAACGAACCAAGGCGTCTTTATTTTTTTCGAGAATATCTTTGGCCATTTTAAAATTGCGATCCACGATGGCGTGAACCTCGGCGTCTATCCGCTCGGCCGTGGCCTCGGAATAATGCTTATTCCCTTCGGTTTGCCCCATGCCCACAAAGGGCTGGGTTCTGGAATCCCCAAAGTTGATGGGGCCCAAAACATCGCTCATGCCCCAATGGCAAACCATATTGCGGGCCAGATCCGTGGCCCTCTCGATATCGTTGGCGGCCCCGTTGGTATAGCTTTCAAACGTCATCTGTTCCGCAATCCTCCCTCCAAAGAGAAAGGCCACCATATTTTCGGCCCGATCCTTGCTCAAGCTCAGCCTATCCTCTTCCGGCAACGTCTGGGTCACGCCGAGGGCCCCTCCTCGGGGAATGATGGTCACCTTGTGAATGGGATCCGTGTGGGGAAGATTGATCCCGACAATGGTATGCCCGGCTTCGTGATAGGCCGTGTTTCGCTTTTCCCCATCGCTTATCACCATGGATTTTCGGGCCACTCCCATGAGAACCTTATCCTTGGCGTTTTCAAAATCGATGATCTCCACCACCTTTTTGTCCTCTCGGGCGGCCAAGAGAGCGGCTTCGTTGACCAAATTGGCCAAGTCGGCCCCGGTAAAACCGGGAGTCCCCCGGGCCAAAATTTCCAAATCCACATCCTTGCCCACGGGAGTTTTTCGAGTGTGGACCTTTAAGATCCCAAGGCGTCCTCTAATATCGGGGCGACCCACGACCACCCGACGGTCGAATCGTCCGGGACGCAAAAGGGCCGGATCGAGGACGTCGATTCGATTGGTGGCAGCTACCAAGATGACCCCCTCGTTGGACTCAAAGCCATCCATCTCCACCAAGAGCTGATTCAGGGTCTGCTCCCTCTCGTCGTGTCCGCCCCCAAGGCCTGCGCCCCGGTGGCGTCCCACCGCATCGATCTCATCGATAAAAATGATACAGGGGGCGTTTTTCTTTCCCTGATCAAAAAGATCCCTCACCCGAGAGGCCCCCACCCCCACGAACATTTCCACAAAATCCGAACCGCTGATGGAAAAGAAGGGAACTCCGGCCTCTCCGGCCACGGCCCGGGCCAGGAGGGTTTTGCCCGTTCCCGGAGGGCCCACGAGAATCACTCCCTTGGGGATTTTGCCTCCAAGGGCCGTGTATTTTTTGGGGTCTTTGAGAAAATCCACCACCTCCTCCAACTCCTCCTTGGCCTCCTCCACTCCGGAGACATCTCGAAAGGTGGCCTTCTTCTCCTGAGGCCCCAGCATCCTGGCCTTGGATTTGCCAAAGCTCATGGCCTTCCCCCCTCCGAGTTGAATTTGACGAAGGAAAAAATAGAAGATCACAAAGAGCAAGATCATAGGCCCCCAGGAGATGAGAAAGGTCATGGCCAATCCCTGGTCTTCGACCACCTCGTAATCGGGGGTGATCCCGTTTTGGCGAAGGAGATTGAAGGTCATCTCCCCCGTATCCCCTACGAGACGAAATTTTCGCCCTCGCTCATACTCGGGGACATAGCGCCCGTGGATTTCATTTTTGCCGTTGATCAAGGTGACGGTTTCCACATCGCCCCTCTCCACGGCTTTGACGAACTCGGAGTATTTGAGTTGCTCATGCCCCCCCTTATCGCTGTGGAGTTGCTTGAAGATCAAGGCCCCTAAGAGAAAAATGAGGGCCCAGAGGGCAAAGGTCTTGGGCTTTTGGTTTTTCATATTCATGGGAAAGGGATCTCTTGGTTGCTTTTGGCCCATTTTAGGCCTTGGGTCCTCAAACGTCTATGGCCTAATTGAGGGCCCTAGGGGCACCGGAAGGCCTTTCTTCCCAATGCCAGATGCGAAGGCCCCCCTCCTGCACCCCTCCTCTCAAAAGGCGAAGAGGAGTTGACCAAAACCCGGCCATTTCCATCTCCTCCACGAAGGGGGAAAAAAGGGGATGCCGCCTCCCAAGGGCCCTTCCCTTGGGCCTTCCCCCGGCTTCCACGAAGAGGGGAAGGGCCAGGCCCCGGGGTCTTTTTTCGTAAAATTCCCTAAGTTCGAGCTCGCTCTCAAAAACCCTGCTCCTGAGCCCCAAAAAGGCCCTCCCACGCCCCCTAAGCCTTCTTCCCTCCTCCCCCAAAAGATAGATCAAATTGCGATCCAGGTAGGCCTCCACCCCCCCAGAAAAGACCATGGGGCCTTGGGCCCGCCCCCTTTTGGCCGAAGCTAAAAGTTTATCCACCTCCTTGGACAAACGCCCTCGTCGCTCGCGCCCCAACTCCCCGATTCCTCTCAGCAAGGCCTCTTTGAGCCCCCCTCCCCCAAGCTCCTCCCAGGACCAAAAAAGACGCCCTCCAAAACCGTCCCGGGCCCTATGGAAGTCTCCCCTTTGGCCCAAAACGTGAACGGAGCGCCTTTGGGCCAGGTCGTTTTGCCTTTGGGCATAATGCTTGAGGTATTTGGGAAAAGGCCTCTTCCAAGAAGCGATGGTGCGGCGCAAATAATTGCGCTCAAATCTTTCATCCCCATTGCTCTCGTCCAGGATAAAGGGGACTCTCTCCTCCCTTGCGTAACGAAGAATCTGGGCCTTGGTGACGCATAAAAAAGGTCTTCGGATAAAACCGCTCACCAGGGGGATGCCGGGAATCTGCCGGGACGAACTCTTGAGTTGCCCCAAAAGAAACCACTCAAAGGAATCGTCTAGGTGATGGCCCTGGTAGAGAAGATCTCCGGCAAGGAGATGGTCGCCAAAGATGTCCAGGCGAAGGCGGTGCCACCTATGCTCCCTATTGGATGACGGACTCTCCCCCATCTCCACACTTTGAAAGGGCGCACCCAAGGCCTCGCATTGCCTTCGGCAAAACTCCACCTCCTCCCCACTCCCCTTTCGGAAACGGTGGTCGATGCAAAAGGCGTGGGGTCTTGGAGAATCCGGAAAATACCGCCCTCTCAAAGAGAGCAAAACGTGGAGTAAACTCATGGAATCCGGGCCTCCCGAAAGCCCCACGACGACCTTTGCCCCCTTTTTGGGCCAAAGGGCGTGGGTCTCCATAAAGTGGGCCACATGACGGCGAAAACGACGGGCGTAGGAAGATTTGGATTCCATGGGCCGTTTATAGCCCACCTTCTCCCGTATTGACAGATTTGCGCACAAGACCCTAATATTATTCCCTCTTGCCCTTTACTTTGGCGGAGTAGCTCAGTTGGTGAGAGCGTCGGATTCATAACCCGAAGGTCGGCGGTTCAAATCCGCCCTTCGCTACCATTTCAAGCCGGATCAAAATCCTCAAGTACCACTAAGCCGCCACTTGAACTTTCATTTTCAATTTGAGTTTATTGACCTGATCTTGAAAACAAAGAGAAAGGGCCTGTTGCTCTGATAGTTGGGATACTTTAGCTATTTTGATTGCCATCTTGGGGCTCACTAATTGACGGCCCTTCTCTATATCGCAAATCATACTTTTAGAGACACCTAATTTTTTTGCCATTTCCTCTTGGGTAATATCCATAGATGTTCTTGCGGCCCTTAAAAAACACCCAAAGTTAAGAGATTCCATTTCTTTTTTTAATAGATCACTCCCCTTCTTTTTAGTAGTCATGCTTATGAACCTCCAAAATTGTGATAATAGTCAGTTCTCCATTATTTTCTTCGTAAATAAGTCTATAGGCTCTATTTAATCGTATTGATCTTTGGCCCCTGCGTTTACCTTTAAGTAGTTCGTCGTTATATCCTCGAACTCTCCTTGCGGCCATTAATCCTTGAAACTTTACAACGTCCATCCAAATGAAAATGGCATTTCTAATATGAGAAGGTAACCGCTTAACTTGCTTCTCAAATGTTTTAGTCAGTAAAATTTGAACGACTGCTACACCCAATTGTACTGTAAGAAACAGTACCTGTCAATAAATTTCTTACATCTCGAAATTTAGGGGGGAAGAGAAAGAAATAGGTCCGTTTCGGACACAAATGCTGTCATTGCACGATCCCTTCGGCCCTGTACCTGGACAGCATTGCCTGCTCATGGGACTATCGATCATGGAAAAAAAGCGCAAAGGGCCGATTCATGACCATCTTTTTAAAGAGGTCTATCAAGGCACTCGATACGCCCTCGATATTTTCCGCTTGGTTCTCACAAAAAGGGAATTTCAACTCTTCAACTGGAAAACCCTTCGCTCCGAATTGACCGACTACATAGACGAGGAGGGGAAAGAAAAACGGGCCGACTTGGTTTTTTCCGTATCCCTTAAAAACTCCAAGAAAAAGGCGAAAATTCT
>JAPONP010000229.1 GCA_026713835.1 Bacteriovoracales bacterium | reverse complement strand
GAAGCACGCCTCAGTCGCTCCTCGTTGCCTCCTACCAATCTTATCCGGGTGGAGAACAGTTACCTTGCCTTCATTACAGTTTTTGCTAGAGGTGCGAGCAGTTACATTTTTTCTTTTTGTGATCGTTCAAACCGGGCAAGCGGCAGTTAAAGAAAATGGGACGATTCAAAGACGACTGCAAGATCGATTGCGCAAACAGGAGAAGAAAATTGAGATATTGAGAGATAAAATCGTGAGTCTTGAGTCGAAATTGAAGTTTCAAAATAAGAAATATCTCGATACGGTCAAAAATTCACAGGATTTGCTTTTGGAGCTCAAAGAGATGAGTCGGAGCTTAAAGGGTCTTGAGGATAAAATAGAAATCGAGGAAAGTAAGATATTGACTCTTTTAAGGCATTATATGATTCAGTCATTTGAGATGGATCCATCGGATGAAGACATCTATATGGATAAAATGATGGTTCAGGGGCTTTTGAAAAAGAGAGATATTTACGAAAAACTCAAACAGGATTTTTTCTCCCTAAAGTCTGAGACGAACATTTTGACAAAAAGGGTGAATCGATCGAAAGAAAACGAAAAGGATCTGCGTGATCTCATCGCCGTCCTCGAAAATAACAAAGGAAGAATGACAAGAGATTTTGTGGATCATAAAAGTCTTTTGCGCAGTCTTAAAGGACAAAGGGCCAAGAGAAAGGCCCTCCAACTTGTCAAAAATGATGACAAATCCCATACTCCCCCCCTTTTTAAAATGGAAGTTCCCCTTCGTTCCTTTCTTGCCATTAAAAAGGATAAGAAACGAAAAGGACTCGTTTATAAGTTTGGGGGAGAGCATCCGGTTTTTTCCACTTATGGAGGAAAAATTCAGTATTTGGGACGATTGGCCAATTATGGAAATCTCGTGATTATCAATCATGGGCGTCATATCCGAAGCGTTCTATTGGGCGATATCGATCCCCAAGTCAAAAAAGGTCAAAAAGTCAAACGGGGAGAAATCCTTGCAAAAACTAAAGTTATTAAAGGAGATTATGGGCAGCTCTATTTTGAAGTTCGGGTGAAGGATTCGACTCACAATACGTTGAGTTGGATTGATCGTCGTTCGTTGAAAATAGCGTTGGCATCTCCAGGAGAAGAGGTGAGATGATGGAGAAATGGAGAAGAAGTGTGGGTGTTATGATTCCAAGACATTTTGTTTTTATCATGGGGATTTTTCTTTATTTTGGTTTTCCCGAGATATGTTTTTCCAATTCCAATTCCAATTTAAAAGGAGAAAAAAAGGAAGAATCAAAATACGAATATCTCGATCTCTTTTCGAGAGTCTTAAACCTTGTGGAAAACCAGTACTACCGAGAGGTAGATACGGAAAAGCTCATGGAGGGGGCCATTCGGGGGATGTTATCTACATTGGATCCCCATTCATCCTATTTGGATCAAAAGGCCTTAAAAAAGATAAAAAACGAGACGGCCGGAGAATTTGGGGGTCTAGGTGTTGAGGTCACGTCGAAAGAAGGGGTTATTCTCGTCATCACTCCCTTTGAAGACACTCCCGCTTTTCGGGCCGGCATCAAGAGTGGAGATAAAATTGTCGAAATAGAGCATGAATCCACCTTGGGAATAGGACTCGATGAAGCCGTGGAGAAAATGAGGGGGAAGCCGGGCTCAAAGATCAATATCGGCATTATCAAAAGGGGGAGTCAGAAGATCGACTATATCACCCTCGAAAGGGAAGTGATTAAGATAAGGCCTGTCAAATCCGAGCTTTTGGAGAAATCCTACGCCTATATCCGGCTTGCGCAATTTCAAGAGGAGAGTTCGGAGTATATCGAAAAACATTTGAAAAAACTTTTGAAAAAAACGAAAAAATTGAAAGGAATCGTTTTTGATTTGAGATCGAATCCCGGAGGTCTTCTTACGGAGGCCGTCAAGGTGGCCTCGATCTTTTTAAGTAAGGGCGTCGTGGTTTCTACCGAGGGGAGAGACCCTAAGAAAAAAGAGGTCAGAGAGGTCATTAAGGGCGGGTTTAAGGATACGAAAACCCCCATGGTGGTTTTGATCAATGGGGCCTCGGCTTCGGCCAGTGAGATCGTGGCCGGGGCCTTAAAGGATCATCGCCGGGCCATCATTATGGGAGGGCGGTCTTTTGGAAAGGGTTCCGTTCAAACGGTTTTGAATTTGGATAAAACCAAGGGAATTAAAATGACCATTCAGCAATATATGACTCCAGATGGAAAAAAGATTCAGGCCAAGGGAATTATGCCGGATGTTAAGATCGCCGAGGTGGGGTCTCATTGGACCGATGAAATGGACATGAACCCCTTTTATGTTCGGGAACAGGATTTGAGAAACCATTTAAGTGCGGCCATCGAGATGGAGGATGAGAAAAAATCGAGGCTTCAAAGAGAAAAGGAGAGTCGGGCCTTGGCCCTTGAAAAATCTCGCCTCAAAAAATCTCAAAAGAAAAAGGGTCAAGGGGATGAGAAGGCCTTAGATGATTTTCCCCGTCCCTTCGATCCCAAGAAAGATTTTCAGGTTCACTCGGCCATCAGTTACCTCAAATCCTTTGAGTTTTATGAGAACTTCCATGGAGGCGAAGACCAAAAAAGAGCGAGCAGATGATAAGGCAGCCCGTGAGAAGGTGAATGGGAGTGGACCAGAGAGGAAAATGAAGGTATTTGAAGGCCATGGCCAAGAGAAATTGAAAGGCGAATTGAAGGGCGAGAAGGGAAATCGTCCAAAGACCTAAATGTTTTGATGGGCCCCGGATCCCCTTTCTGTGGCGAAAAACCTGAACCAAAAAGAAAATCGTTAGGCCCAAGGCCAACAAGCGGTGGAGATCGAACACGACCGACCCTTCCAGGGAGTCATACCATAGGGATCGGGGAAGAAAGGCGGTTTCGTGGATAAAGGGATCGATCTTTCGGCGAAGACCCGCTCCCAAAAGAAGTTGGATCAAAGCAAGCCCCAGGGAAAGGCCATAGACCTTTTTGAGAGGAGGGTGGGGGCAAGGGGCCGGGGGGCGTTCACGGGTGAAAAAGGACAGTTCCGTAAGGAGGAGGAGGATCGCAACAGCCGCCAAGAGGTGAAAGGTGATCACGGAGGGGGCCAAGTGGGAGGAGACCACCAAAGAGCCTAAAAATCCCTGGCCCAGCACGAAAAGGAGAAGGATCCCCCTGAGCTTTGTTCCGGGCCTTCTTCCTCTCCACCCGAGAAAGGCCATGAGGAGTACTTGAAATCCCACCACCATGCCCATCAATCGGTTGACGTATTCCGTCCAGGTCTTGACCGCAGAAAAGGGGGCCAATTTTTGCCCTTGGATGGAAAAGCGTTTTTGGTAATCCGGGGGTAATTGGCGAACGTGGAGGGGGGGAAGCCATCGCCCAAAACATTTTGGCCAATCCGGGCAACCGAGACCGCTGCCCGTGGCCCTCACCGTGGCCCCGACGAAGACCAAGGTCAAGCAAGAAAAGAGGGTGGCGAGAGTCAGGGTTTGAAGACCGGATCGCTTTTTAGGCTTTGGCAAATTTGATGATCTCTACGGGGCAGGCTTCGGCCGCTTCTTCAACCTTGAGCCCGTCGTCCGTGGGGTGTTCGGGTCTGACTTCGCATCCATCGGCGATGACTTTGAACACTTCGGGGTAGATGTCTTCGCAAGCGTTGCAGACGATGCAGCCGTCTTCGATCCAAACCTTCGTGACGGAAAAATTTTCTTGGGTCTGGGCGGCTTCGCCTCCGGCGGCCCCGCCCACGGCACTTCCTTGGAAGAAAGCCGCAAAGGCCGGGTTGGTGGGGACGGCCAATTGGGCCCCCTTTCCGGGAACCGTATCGGCGATAAAATCCCTTCCCACCGTCCAAAAATTTTCCTTCGCTCCAAGGCCGCTGCCGTCTTGTTCCCAGAGCTTTTGAAAATGCTCCACATCCTTTTGGGCCGTCTTCACGAGATCAAAGAAAAGACTTGCCTTAAAATCCTCCCCATAGCTTTGCCCGTTCGCGGATTCCAATTCCACCCGAATCACCGCTTTATCGGCGCCCTTGGCTTTGGAGAGGGCCTCAAAGGCCGGGCCCATATCGAAATCGAGGGCAAAGGACTCGTCGGTTTTGGGAAAGGGGTGGGCCAACTCCACCAGGCGTGGGCGCCCAAAGGGATTGAAAAGTTTGAGCTTGAGGAGATTGTAGGGGATCTTTTCTTGGGTTCCGGCCCTCAGGGCAAAGGCAAATCCGTTTTTCCCCTTGAGAGAGCGCAAGAGGGTGAGCTTGGGCCTTCCCCAGTAGCGCATGACGACTCCCCCAAAAAGCCCCAGACTCGCCAACCCGGCGATAAGACCCAAAACCATCATCCCTGCAAGGGAAACGGCGATGACACTTGTGGATACCATAGAACTCCTTAAAAACTTCTTTGGCCAAACGCCCCCAGTATAGCTCAAATTCCCGGAAAGGGCAGGCCTTTTTGCTAGGCTCCTCATTATGGCCCTAATCGCGCTTAACTGCTCTTAACCGTGCCCGGACATCATAAAATCGGCGTTGTAGTCGATGGACTTTTGACGAGTTCCCAAAGGGGCAAAATAGTCTTGGGCGTAGATCATCAAATCTTTCATGGACTTTTGCAAAAAGAGCTTGGAGCGAAACTGGACGGCCCCCGGAAATCCGTAGGCAAACCAAAGGACGAGCTTTCTCACTTGACTGATTTGATGGGACTCTTTGGGGAAAAAGGCGCAAACGTATTCCCGAAACCTCATAAGAACCTCTAGGTAATCTTGGGCCACAAAGGGAGAGGATTCGTCCTCTTCCAGATAGCTTTCCAAAAAGATAAAGGGATTTCGCAAACACCCCCTTGCGATCATAAGGGCCCCGCAATGGGTTTTTTGGGCCCGGGCCCTCACTCGCCTTGGGCAATGGAGGTCCCCGTTGCCCACGATGGGAAGAGGGGAACGAAGGGCCAGATTTTCGATATAGTCCCAGTCACATTTTCCCCTATAGCCCTGGGCCCTGGTTCGTCCGTGAACGCTCACCATACTCACCCCACTTTGGGCGGCCACATGGCAAATTTCATCCCCATTGATGCTCTGTTCATCCCAGCCCGTGCGAATTTTGATGGTGAGGGGAACGCTCAAGACCTTTTTGAGGGCCTCAAGGCATCGCCCCACGGCCACGGGGTCTTTGAGCATCGCCGCACCCTCTCCTCTGCCCACCACTTTTCTCACGGGACAACCCATATTGATATCGATAAATTGGGCCCCGGACTCTTCGGCGATGAGGGCCGCCCGGGACATCTCATCCGGGTCGTGCCCGTAGAGTTGGATGCCTACGTTTTTTTCTCCGGGGTCGATGCGCAACATCTCACGAGTGCGCCTATTGCCGTGGAGAATCCCCTTGCAACTGATAAATTCGGAGACGGCCCCTCCGTGACCAAGGTTTTGCATGAGCAAGCGAAAGGGTGCGTTGCCGATGGCCGCCATGGGGGCCAACAAAAAGGGAGAGGAAAGGCCCGGGGTCTTGAGGGTTGGAGGGCGTTTTCTTGTGAGCAAGCGGTCAATTTTAGTTTGCAAAGATGGAGAGTAGGCGTACAATTCCATGCGATGCACCCTAAAGCCTTTTACCGATTGAGTCAAGAAGGGGACTTCCATGTTTGATGCTCTCAGTGAAAAATTTGATCGGGCCTTTCAACACCTCCGGGGACGGGGAAAGATTACGGAGAGCAATGTGGAAAGCGCCGTGATGGAGGTGCAGACCGCCCTTCTCGAAGCGGATGTGAATTTCAAGGTGGCCAAATCCTTTGTGGCCCAAGTGAGGGAAAAGGCCTTGGGGCAAAAGGTCTTGAGGGGAGTCAACCCAAGAGAGCAGTTTATCAAAATCGTTCAAGATGAACTGACCCGGATGATGGGCGAAGGCGATGGGGAATTTCAGCTCGAAGACCGCCCGAACCCCCTTCCCATTTTGATGGTGGGGCTCAACGGAGCGGGCAAGACCACCTTCACGGCCAAGTTGGCCCTTTGGTCAAAGGAGAAAAAGAAACGGGTTCTCGTGGTGCCTGCGGATACCTTTCGTCCCGCGGCCAAGGATCAGTTGGTGGGTCTATGCAAAAAGATCGAAGTGGATTGGTTCGATAGCGATCTCTCCCTTTCCCCCCGGCGCATCGGGGAAAAGGCCATGGCCTGGGCCAAAAAAGAGCAAAAGGACGTGGTGCTGATCGATACGGCCGGACGGTTTCATGTGGATAAGGAACTTATGGAGGAGATCGCCTCCGTCAAGGATTCTTTGAACCCCTTTCGTCCCGAGGTTTTTTTGGTGGCCGATGCCATGACCGGGCAGGAGGCCGTGAATGTGGCCAAGAGTTTTCACGGGGAGGTGGGGCTCACGGGGGTCGTGCTATCGAAGATGGATGGGGATGCCAGGGGTGGGGCGGCCTTGAGCATGAGATCGATTACCGGCGTTCCCATTCGCTTTTTTTCCCAGGGGGAAAGAGCCGAGGACTTGGAGCTTTTCCACGCGGATCGACTGGCCTCGCGCCTATTGGATAAGGGGGATGTGGTGGGCCTTGTGGAAAAGGCCCAAAAGGTGATCGATGAGGAAGAGGCCCAGCGCATGATGGAGAATCTGGAAAAAAACAGGTTCACCATGGGAGATTTGATGAAGCAGATGGAAGGTCTTTCCCGCCTGGGTTCCATGGGAGACCTTCTCAAGATGGTCCCCGGCATGGGAGGGATGATCAGGCAGATGGGAGATTTGGGCCCTGCGGAAGATGAGATGAAGAAGATGAAGGTGGTGATGAACTCCATGACCCTTGCAGAAAGGGACGATTATAGGATTATCAAGAATTCCCGCATCACTCGGATCGCCAAGGGCTCCGGAACCGGGGAAAGTCAGGTGAGACATTTTTTGGCCAAATTCAAACAGATGGAGACGATGATGTCGGGGATGGCCAAAATGATGAAAAGAGGGGGTGGGATGCCCTTTTTGGGAGGAGGAGGAATGGGGCCTCCCGATATGTCTCTTCTCGGAAAGAAGGCACGCAAGGCCGGCAAGGGAAAGGGCAAGGGAAAGGGCAAATTTGGAGGCGGCCACTTCTGGTAGGCCCTAAGCGCTCCGACCCATCAATTATTTGTATTTAAGTTTTTTCATGTGCTAAAATCCCTTTAGGGAGGGGCGAATATGGAAAAACCGCATGGGATTTTAACCATCCCTTGGGCCAAGTGGCCGATCCTTTTGCTCACCTTTCTTTGGACCTTTGCCCTTTGGGGCGCTGAAGATCATCTCTACGATTTTCGCTGGTTGGATCCCAATAAAAAGGTGTATGTCTTACAAAACAAAATCTATAAGAGAAGGCACACGTTTTTTTCCCATGTAGGCTGGCTGAGTGGATTGACCTCAAACTTTCAAGAGGTCACGGGAATCCAAGGGGCCTTTGGCTTTTATATCGGAGAGGAATGGGCCCTCGAACTTTCCTATCATCAACTCACCAATACGGACAATCAGGACATGAAAAATCTTAAGATCATCGAGGAGGATCTCTTTCCTTTTATCAGAAAAATCGAGACCAAAAAAGGGCTGACCCTTCTCTTTTCTCCTTTCTACGGAAAGATCAATCTCTTTAACAAGATCATCTATTTCGATTGGTCTTTTGGGCTTGGGCTCGATCTACTCGATACCACGAGCAATGCCAAAACCGTGGCCATCGATACGGCTAAGAATATGTTTGAGACCCGATCCCTCTCGTCCCTTCTTGCCAAGACCTCTCTTCGCATCTATCTCAGTAGGACATTTTATACGGGAATGGAATTTCACCGCAATTATTATCAAGCAGAAGGCCCCCATCCAGAGGGAGGCCCCGTGCCTGCGGATCAATTGCGCTATAACGACGATTTGATTTTCTTTTTTGGGGTCAGTTTTTGAGGGCGTTTCAATCTATTTTCGTCGCCCTTTTTTTACTCCTTTTTTCCGCTACGGTATGGTCTCAAAGTTCTTTAAAGCGATCTTCCATTTCTTTTTCTCGCAAGGCCAAGAAAAAAGAAGTTACGGTGATCCGATCTCTTTACAAAAAAGGCCTCGTTTTTAGCTCCGCTCTTATGCTTAAAAGGCATCTGCAACAAAGAAGACGTTTGACCAAATCTTTAGAAAAACTCATGGTCAAACTCATCCTTACGGGAGGAATGACTTCTTTTGCGGGTTTGAGGGAAAGTGTTTTCGAGTATTATAGAAAATCTCCTGCCATAAGTTATATTTTTGGACTTAAACTTTTTCAGATGGGAAAGATTGAGGAGAGTATCGAGGCCTTGAAAAAAATACCGTCATCCCATCCTCTTGCACCCGAAAGTTATTTGATCTTTGGAGCGGCCAGTTTATTGAAAAAGAAATATGCTACGGCCAATCGTTATTACACCGGATGTTGGAAATTGGCCGAGAGAGGATTGGCCCGTTCTCAAAATAGAAGCTCTCAAATCTATTTTACTTCCATCGGTGAAAAATGCATGACCCATCGGGCCCGCTTGTTTTATGAAAGGAAAGAATACGAAAAGGCCCTCGATGCTTGGGCCCTTATCCCGAAGACCTCTTCTGAGTGGCCCTATCTTCTTTTGGAAAAGGCCTGGGCCTATTATCAAATAAAAGACTACAATCGGGTTCTTGGGCTTTTGACGACGTATAATTCCCCCCTTCTTAAAAGCTATTTCCTCCCCGAAACGGAGGTTTTAAAAGCATTGTCCTATGTGAAGCTTTGCCTTTGGGGAGAAAGCAATGACATCGTTAAGGCCTATCATACGGATCATCTCAAAGTGTTCAAGCAAATGAAAAAAATCTTAATCCGTCACAAGGATTCTTCAACTTATTTTCTCAAACTTATGTCGATCTCTCCCGAAAGACAGGAAAAGCTCAATCCGTTTATTAGAAATCTTGCGGTACGAATTGGAAAAAGGCCTAGATTTGTCCTCGAATTTTTTGCTCTTAAAAAACTGACTCGAGAATACAAGTCGCTCAGGAAATCATCTTCCACAAAAACCGTTAGAATCTTGAGAAAGAGCTTGAGAAGGTTGCTTGTAAAGAATCGAAGATATCTTAATTCCTATGTGAAGATGCAGATGTTTTCTTTTTTGGCCAAGATGAGGTATTTTGCCCACGAGATGTCCAATATCAATCTTAAAATTATTTCGCAAAAACGAGAAGGTATCTATCGGGGAGAGGATATCACAAATGAGCGTCTTTTAGGGTCTCTAGAAAATGTTCAGCGAACCAGCCAACAGTATTTTTATTCTTTCGATGGAGAATTTTGGGCGGATGAACTTGGAGATTATAGTTTTGGCCTGAAATCAAATTGCCGAGAACAACAAAAAGAGGGAAATGATGATGAAGAATAAGATGAGAGCATGGCCTATTCTTGGTAACTGCTCACCCCCCGGCAATCTTGGCAGTCGACGGCCTTGTCGCTTCCCTGCGACGTGCAGGAAGCACGCCTCGGTCGCTCCTCGTTGCCTCCTACCAATCTTATCCGTGTGGAGAACAGTTACCTTGCCTTTATTACAGTTTTTGCTAGAGGTGCGAGCAGTTACTATTCTTATGGCATTTATTCTTTTCTCTTCTTTTTGCTCTCCTAAAGTCTTGGCACAAGGGAAAAATAAGAGAGCGAAGAAAGAAGATGGTAAGGTGATTGTCAAATATAAAAAATATCAGTCATTTGACTTGGGATCGCTTGAGATTGACGGAAAGGTTTTTGTTCCGGGGGATCTCGTTATCGAAAGCTTCGGGAGAACTAAAACCGATTACGATTTGTATAACCGCCCACATTTTCGTTCCGAAATTAAGGATGATATCAAAAGTATGCGTTAGGGCCTATCCCAAATAGACCCTAAGTTGGTAACTGCTCGCACCTCTAGCAAAAACTGTAATAAAGGCAAGGTAACTGTTCTCCACCCGGATAAGATTGGTAGGAGGCAACGAGGAGCGACCGAGGCGTGCTTCCTGCACGTCGCAGGGAAGCGACG
>JAPONP010000228.1 GCA_026713835.1 Bacteriovoracales bacterium | reverse complement strand
TTACGATAAGAAGCGAAATGCTATTCTCAAGAGCTACTTCAAAGGTTTGAGAAAAAAGGCGAGAATTGTCGTCAACGAGAAGGTCTTGTCCTCTCTCAAAGAAATTTAAACCCTCGGCCCTTTTAGTAGCCAACATCCTTGTGGTTGATCGTTTTTTGTTGATCGATCGTCCACACGTCGACGGACGGGGTCGTCGTTCCATTATCGAAAATCACCCCTGCGGCCCCCATAACAAATGATTGGGCCGTAATCGCAGTGCCCCCGGTGCCCGTAGGAAGGTCATCTTCGTCGGCAGCAGCTTTAGCTCTGTCCACCGGTGGGTCGCCGGGGTTAGCTCCCGGCACTTGCACTTGCCACTGTCCCTCGATCTGATTGGCCGGCCAATAGGCTTCATTTAATGCGATCGTAGCCGTACAGCCGGAGTCAGACGGTAAAGGTAAGTTAGTAGGAGTAGGGGCCGTCTGGAGATTAAAACCGGAAGCGTAGTGAGCATCGTTTTCGGGAGCGCCGACCCCCATCACATTCAGACAAGTGGCATAGGTTCGGTACTGGATAAAAAAGGATTGTTGCGCCGAGTACATATCCGTCAATCGAAGCTTGGCCTCCAATGTCTTGGCCTGGGCCTGGTACTGCCTATACCGGGGTATGGCCACTCCATACAAAATCCCCATGATGGCAAGGGCCATCATGAACTCAACGATGGAAATTCCGCTTTCCCCTCTTCCTCTTTGAAGCCCGCTTTGGGGTTTATATTGGCGCATAACGGCCTCCTCAAGTCCTTTTTGGTCATATTTATGGGTCTAATAGGGCTTTTCGGTCAAAAAAGGGAAAAACTTTAGGGTCTTCCAAGGGCCAATCCCTTGAAAAACCACCCTTTTCCCCAATAAAATGGCCAAAAAGAGGAATTTGTCGTGATCCCTTTATTTTCCGGTCTCATCATCTTTTCAGCCCTTTTGTACTCTCCGGTTCATGGAAAACTTCTCGATCGAATCGTGGGCGTTTTTGACAAGGAAATCATCACCCTTTCCGAGCTCAAGCGCATCCACTTCAACCTCAAAGCGAGAAAAGGCATCGCCAAAGATGTCTATTCCAAATCCATCCGAACCCTACCTCAAATTCTCGACAAGGAAATCGACATCAAAACCATTCGCTCTCATCTCAAAGAAAACAATTATTCTGTAAGCGACGATCAAGTGGAAAGCATGATCAAACGGGTTCAAAGGCAATTTAGAGTTTCTCGCTCCCAACTCAAAAAAGAACTCAAAAGGGAAAAAATTTCTTTTGAGGAATACTTTGAACTTCTAAGGACTTCCCGAGAGTATAATATCTTCCTAAGCGTTACCATCGCTCCTCTCATCAACATTACAGAGCAACAGATCAAAAACAGATTTTTTCGAGACTATATCAAAAATAGGGCCGTCTCCTTGAAATACTCCCTCACGGCCTATCGAATTTCCGCCCGTCATATCAAAAAGGGTAAACTTTCAGATTTTGAAAAGGCCTTAAAAACTTATCGCTCTAACGGAATCATTCCCAAAAGATACTCCACCGTAGAAACCACCAACGTGGGGGATATCCTAGAGGAAAATCTCGAACCCCATATCAAAAAAATTCTAAAAAGGACAAATGAAGGGGCCCTCTCAAAATCCGTTTTTGACGGCGATTTCTACACCACCTATTATATCGATAAAAAAGACCTCGTAGAATCCGGGCCCTATCAAAGGGCCAAGCTCAAAATTCACGAAACCCTTTTTCAAGAAGAAACGAAAAGAATCCTCACCGTCTGGCTCGCAAGAGAGCGAGAAAAACACTACATCAAAAAGATTTTATAAGAAAAATTGACATGGCCATTGAGCATATCAAAGTCGTCAAAGCGAACGTGCATAATCTCAAGAAGATCAGCGTTCAAATTCCCAAAAACTCCATTTGCGTTATCACGGGCCCTAGTGGATCGGGAAAATCTTCTTTGGCCTTCGACACCATTTATAGTGAAGGTCAAAGGCGATATATCGAATCCCTTTCCTCTTACGCCAGGCAATTTCTTGGGCAATTCACTCCTCCCGATGTGGAGTCCATCTCCGGCCTTTCTCCGGCCATCGCCATCGATCAAAAATCAACCGTGAATAATCCCCGCTCTACCGTGGGAACGATAACGGAAATCTATGATTATATGAGAGTTCTCTATGCCCGCATCGGGGAACCCCATTGCCCAGAGACGGGGGAAAAAGTCGAGGCCCAAACGGCCCAGCAAATGGTCAATACCCTTCTCAAATTACCCAAAAAATCAAAACTCACCATACTTTCCCCCATCGTCAAAAATAAAAAGGGCACCCATCGAGATTTACTTCAACGCTATCTCGTCATGGGCTTTTCCAAAATTCGGCTGGGCAGAAAAATAATTCCTCTCGAAGACAATGTTAAAATAGATAAAAACAAATACCATCATATCGATCTCGTAATCGATCGAATTATCCATAAAGACGGAATCAAGGGTAGGCTTACGGAGTCCGTTGAGCTGGCCCTCAAATTGGGGAACGGTCATCTCGTTGTCATCACCAATGATAACGAACTTTTTTTTAGTGAAAAAAACTATTCCGCTAAAATCGATCGAAGTTATCCCGATCTTGAGCCGAGACTTTTTTCCTTTAACTCCCCCCTAGGGGCCTGCTCCAATTGCAACGGCTTAGGGATCCTTAGACAATTTACCCCCTCTTCCCTTTTCTCTTCGCCACAAAAGTCTCTTTCCGAGGGAGCCTGCTCTTATCTTCTTCGCAATAGCTTTCTATTCAATATGGTCAAATGTATTGCTAAAGCCGAAAAAATCGATATAGAACGCCCCTTTCAATCTCTTCCCAAAAAATTCAAAAAGATCCTTCTCGAAGGCTCCAAAAAGGAATACTCCTATTCTTTTGAGTCGGAAAATTCTGTTTTTCGCTTTAAGAAAAAATTTCCTGGACTGGGGGCTTGGCTTGAAAAAAAGTACAAAGAGACATCTTCCGACAAAATAAGATCTAAACTAGAATCCTATATGGATATAGGGATATGTCCCGAGTGCCTAGGCAAACGTCTTTCTCCTTTCTCTTTAGCGGTTCTTATAAATAAAATGAATATCGCCGATGTGGCCGGATTGCCCATTGATCAATGTCTTAAGTTTTTCAAAAGTTTATCTCCAAAACTTAAAGGGGATAAAAAGAAAATTGCAGAAAAGCTGCTCAAAGAAATCGTCGATAGGCTTACCTTTTTAAAAAATGTGGGGCTTTCCTATCTCTGTCTAGACAGAGGGGCCAATACACTTTCCGGAGGAGAATCCCAAAGAATCCGTTTGGCCACCCAGATCGGGTCATCTTTGAGCGGTGTTCTCTACGTTCTCGATGAACCCAGCATTGGACTTCACCAAAGAGATCAAATTCGACTGATTAAAACCCTCAAAAATCTAAGGGATTTGGGCAATACCGTTCTCGTCGTAGAACACGATGAAGAAACCATTAGAACGTCGGATTATATCGTCGATGTGGGCCCAAAAGCAGGGGTTTACGGAGGAGAAATCGTGGCCAAAGGGCCTCTTTCCACTATTCTCAAAAATAAAAAATCTCTAACCGCAGCTTACCTGAACGGCTCTTTATCCATCCCCGTTCCTCCTAAAAGAAGAATCCCCAATGGGTATCTTTCCCTCAAGGGGGCCAAGGATAATAATCTTAAATCCATCGATATTTCAATTCCTTTGACATGCTTGACTTGTGTGACCGGCGTGAGTGGCTCCGGAAAATCAACTCTCGTCCACAATATATTGGTTCCTGCCGTGAAAAATGCCCTTAAAACTTCTCATGGGATCCCCCATCTCGGTAGCTATCGCTCTCTCGATGGAATCGAACACATACAATCTCTCATCGAGCTCGACCAAACCCCTATCGGAAGAACTCCTAAGTCCAATCCCGCAACCTATTCGGGCGCCTTTGACCTTATCAGGGCCCTTTTTTCTTCACTTCCGGAATCCAAGGCTAAAGGGTATGGGCCCGGTCGCTTTTCATTTAATGTCAAAAACGGTCGATGTGGAAGCTGTGAGGGCAACGGAGTCCTCAAAATAGAGATGCATTTTCTTCCCGATGTCTTTATCACCTGTTCCCAATGCGAGGGCCGACGCTACAACGATGAAACTTTGGGGATTCGATACAAAGGAAAAAGCATTTCAGAAGTTTTGGATATGGATGTTCACGAAGCGGTGGAATTTTTTTCCAATCATAAAAAAATTCACCGTATCCTTTCAACCCTAGAAGATGTTGGGCTTGGCTATATTGCGTTAGGGCAATCTTCGACAACTCTTAGCGGAGGAGAGGCCCAGAGACTCAAATTGGCCAAAGAGTTATCCAAATCCACGAGGGGAAAGACTCTCTATGTTCTTGATGAACCGACGACGGGTCTTCATTTTGTCGATATTCACGTCTTGCTCACATCTATAAATCGTCTTATCGAACTCGGGCATACCGTCGTTATCATCGAACACAATCTCGATGTCATCAAAACCGCCGATCATATCATTGATCTTGGGCCGGAAGGTGGAGAGAAGGGGGGAAATGTACTCTTTTCGGGCCCTCCGGAAAAGATGCTTTCTTGCAAATCATCTCATACTGCAAAGTTTTTAAAAAAATATCTGTAACGGCTCAACCCTGCGGCCATCTTACGGTGAGCCGTTACGATGCCTGATTGTGTTCGGACTCAATGCGCCCACTCAAACGGGAAGAATCATCTTGAAGCCTTATAACATCATCTAGTTCAGGAGTTGAAATTTCAAAGATAGTGATATCGGTCACTCCTTCCATTCGATGAATCGTCATCGGGTCGATATGGACAGACGCCCTTGCCTTTAACTCTCTTTGCTTAATATCTTCAACGTTTATCTCTTTCCCATCGGAAAACTTTTCCGGGTAGTAATGAAGTTTCATCTTCCCATCGTAAAGAAATTGCGTTTCCTTTTTCTTTTGATGATATTGAAGACTTGATCGGCTCTTCGATTTAAGGAAAAGTTTTTTAAAGGCAAACTCATCTTCTTCTCCCAAGTACCATAGTTCATATCCCCAAGGCTTTTGAACTTTTTTAATTTCACTAAGGGAGGTTAGGGAAAAATTTCTTGAAAAATTCCCCTTTATCCCTCCAATCAGAATTTCCGCCTTTCCATGGATCTCAAATAAAAAGTTCTCGGCCCTTGCCTTCAAAAGGGATTGAGAGGTGATCTTTTCTCCATTGATTTCAATTCGACCGTTGCCGCAAATGGGAAGTAAAACAAGAGAGCCACCGTCTATTTCAAATCGTTCCTTCTCAATAGATTTTAAATAAAAGAAGAAATAGCTCTCATTTTGAGCTAAAGGAAACGATCCATTAGACGGTGAAATCTCAGTCACGATGTTTCCACCGAGAGAAACGGTCGCATCGGTCATGGCTTGCTCTTTAAAAAAGAGATTAATCTTTTAAAGGCCCGCAGCACCGGTTATAAAAGGAGCGATCAGCATAAAAATCACCAACGACTCCATCAAAGCGAGACAAAGAATCATGGGTGTTTGTATTTTGTCCACTGCCGAAGGGTTTCTAGCAATACCTTCGAGGGCCGCTGCTGCCGCATTGGACTGTGCCCGAGTTCCCGAAAAGACTGCAAGCCCTAAAGCAAAAAAGTAGGCAAAATACTTGGCGGCAGAATCAGTAAAAGAAGTCGTTCCTCCCTGATCTTCGGCCAAAGCCATTGTTGATAAAAGAGTGAGAGCGAGTACAAGAATTTTTTTCATAACATCCTTCCTTTCTTTAAAAAGTTAATGATGCCCCTCCTCACCATGATCGTGATGAGCAGTGGCCAAACTTATATAAACCATTGTTAAAGACGTAAAAACATAAGCCTGAATAAAACTAACGAGTAAACCCATGAACATAAAGATAACGGGAATGACGAGGCCTCCCGGAGCGAGGTCGGTAAAAACACTGAGTACGGTGTGATCCCCATACATATTCCCTCTCAAACGTAAGGCCAAGGAAACGGGACGAATCACATTGGAGAGAATTTCGATTGGAAAGATAAGAGGGGCCAGAATCAACATGGGGCCCGCAAAATGCTTTAGGTAATTGAATGTCCCGACTTCACGGCAGCCCTTATAATTATAATAGATAAAGGCAAGGACTCCGAGAGCAAATGTCGTGGTCAGATATTCCGTTGGTGGCAAAAAGCCCGGAATAAGTCCTATGATATTCGACAAAAAAATAAAGATAAATAAAGTCGCAATGAAAGGAAAGTACTTATAGGCTTGCCCCTCTCCTAAAACGGATTTGCACTGATCGTAAATAAATTGTCCGTAGGCTTCGACAATATTTCTAAAAGACACCCCCTTATCGGGGATGACGGTATTTTCAATACGACTTATTTTCGCTCGATAGATAAGCCCTATGAGGGCCAGAAAAAAGCCGATCAAGGCAAATGTCAAAATGGGCCCAAAAGCCTTGGGGAGGTGAAGGCTCTCGATCAAGGCCCCCATCCATGTAAAACCGCTTCCTGCAAAAACGGGTGGGGCAAAAAGAATGACGAAAAGGAAAAAAGCGCATCTTTTCATAAAGATTTGGCTGCCCCTTTTTGCAAACAGACAAATAAAACGATCATTTGACCCATATACGATAACAAGGGAAGAAATACCAAATCGTCCATCAAATGTACACTCCCTATCAAGGCGGCCCCCACGAGAGGAAATTTTAAAATCAGAGCGCCCATAAACCTTTGCCTCTTCTTTTTGCTCTCATTTTTGCTCTCACCGTCTTCTAAGGCCTGGGTTTCGGTCAGCCCTATGACGCCATAGACAAGAAGGAAAAAACCCATGGAAATCCCCGTAAAACAGATGAACAGGGCCAAAATCTGCTTGAACGTCCAGGCAGAAAAACATAGAAGGGCCAAAAATAAAAGAGCGGTCAAGAGTACATACCGCAGGATGTTAATTCTTTTTCCTATAAGCATAAAAAACCATTCCACCGAGCGAATGCCCGACGACGACGATAAAAAGCAAAAGGGCAGTCCATTTGGATAAAACCCCATTTTTGAATAGGGTAAAGGAAAGATAGGCTACGCCAACCACCATGGAGGGTAGCGTTAAAGCAAGCCCCAAAACCTTTAGTCCATTTTGTCGGTTCATCAAAAGACCTCACCATTGTCCTGACTACCTTTTTCTATCGATCCTTCTCCTATAGACGGATTTCAAGCGATTCTTGATAACCTTAGAGTTGGGGTATTCTCCCAAAAGGGAATAGTAAATATCATAGGCTTTTTTCAATTCTTCCATCGTTTCATAAGCATTTGCGAGCAAAAGTTTAGTCTCTATAATTTCACTCTTTTTCGTTTCCTTTTTCAAATAATCCCACCAATGATCTATGGCCTCTTCCCATTTTTTAGAATTAAATTTAACGAGCCCAAGATAATAATGGGCCTTATTTTTAAAGCTGTGATCCTTTTGGGAAATGATCTCTTTGAAAACCTCTTCTGCCTTTTTTAAACTTCTCTGCTCTAAAAGACTTATCCCAACGCCCATTTGATAAAAATCTCGATTGTCGAGTTTCGGGAAAAAATCGTAAAGTTGCTTGTAATACTCTTCCGATTTTTTAAAATTTCTATGATCTAAATATATCTTGGCCAGTTTTTCTTTCGCTTGAATTTTCCATCTTGGATCTGAACTTTCGGAAACAACTTTTTCAAAATAATAAACAGATTTTTTGTAATCATTTAGATAAAGATTGTAGATATCACCTAACTGAAAATATATCTTACTCTTGAGACTAGATGTGGGAACTCTTTTTAAAACCTTTTCATATTCTAAAACGGCTTCTTCATATTTAAAATCTCGAAGAAGTTTTTGTGCATTTAGTATTTGCTTGTGTATTCTTGATGCAAAATCACAAGAAGAAAAAATGATCGGGATAAGGATGAAGAGCGTTTTAATCCTGTGGAATTTCTTCTGTATTTTCAATAGAGACAATCTTTTCTCCCCCTTTAGGTTTCATCAATCTCACACCCTGAGTGTTTCGTCCCATAATTGAGATCTCAGAAACCTTCGTTCTAATAACCTGTCCCTTATTTGTTACAATCATTAAATCGTCTGATTCCTTGACGGATTTTATTCCTATAATATCACCATTTCTATCTGTCCCCTTAATAGCGATGACCCCCTTACCTCCTCTCGAATATCTAGGGTATTCTGAAGCCTTTGTTCTTTTTCCGTAGCCTTTTTCCGTAACCGAAAGTATCTGATCATCGTCTGAAATGATTTCCATTCCGATCAATCTTTCATTAGTATCAAGAGACATTCCCTTGACCCCCTGGGAAACTCGACCGAGAGGTCTGCAATCTTCCTCACTAAATCTTACGGAACGCCCCCCCGAAGAACATAGAAGAATCTCTTGTTTTCCCGTCGTTATTCTAACCGAACAAATGCTGTCCTCTCCGGCAATCTTGATGGCCTTTAGGCCACTCTGTTGTATTCTTCTATAGTCCATAAACTTACTTTTCTTTATCAAACCTTTTTCAGTGGCCATGACGATAAACTTGTCTTTAAAAGACATCTCTTTTGAAATGGGAATTATGTCCTTTATTTTTTCTCCATGAGATAAGGGGATCAAATTGATGACGTTTCTTCCTTTACTCGTTCTTGTCCCTTCGGGTAATTCGTAAACTTTCTTACAGTAAACTTTACCACCGCTTGAAAAAAAGTAGATATCATCATGAGTATTCGCCATGAAAATCTTTGTAAAAAAATCATCGTCCATTTCAGCACCCTTAACCCCTTTCCCTCCTCTTCTTTGAGAACGATAGGTATTGGCTGCCATTCGCTTGACATATCCCTTATGGGTGATGGTGATAATAACGTTTTCTTCTTTAATGAGGTCTATGATTTGTACCTCATCTACTTTGGCAACTATTTCAGTTTTTCTCTCATCTCCGTATTTTTCTAAAACTTCGTAAAACTCGTCCTTGATAATCTCTTTAACTCTTCCATCATCGGCCAGGATATTTTGTAAATCCTTTATCGTCTTTAAAATCTCCTCATAATCTTTGAGTATTTTTTCCCGTTCAAGACCGGTCAGGCGCTGTAGCCTCATTTCCAATATGGATTGAGATTGAATTTCGCTTAGGGAGTATCGTTCTATAAGTAATGACTTGGCTTCTGATGGATTAGAAGATCCTTTAATAAGGGCCACTATCTCATCGACATTTTCTACAACCTTTTTAAACCCTTCGAGAAGATGGGCCTTTTCCTTTGCCTTTTTGAGTTCAAAAGCTGTTCTTCTTAAAACAATTTCTCTTCGATGATCTATAAAATGGGTCAGCATCCCTTTAAGACCCATAACTTTTGGTTGTCCGTTGTGAATGGAAAGAAAAATGATACCAAAAGAGACCTGAAATTGAGTCTGTTTATAGAGCTTGTTCAAAATGACGGAAGCAGATTCTCCCCGTTTGATATCGATGACAATTCTTATCCCCAATTTGTTGGTTTCATCCCTGATATTGGAGATTCCCGTAATTTGTTTATTGTTTACAAGAAAGGCAATTTTTTCAATCAATTTAGCCTTATTGACTTGATAGGGTATCTCCGTGACGATGATCCTTTCTCGATCCTTGCTAAAAGTTTCGATCTCGGCTTTGGCCCTTATTTGTAAAACACCTCTGCCCGTAAGATAGGCCATCTTGATACCCACCGTTCCCTGAATGGAACCGGCCGTTGGGAAATCTGGACCCGGTATATATTCCATGAGTTGATCGACACTGAGTTCGGGATTATCTACCAAAGCGACCAAAGCCTTCATCACTTCCGTCAAGTTGTGGGGTGGGATATTGGTGGCCATCCCAACGGCAATTCCTGAAGATCCGTTAATCAATAGGTTTGGAACTTTTGTCGGTAAAACACCGGGTTCATTCAGTGAATCATCGTAGTTGGGTTTCCAATCCACGGTGTCTTTTTCCAAATCTTTGAGCAATTCTCCCGTAATACGATCCATGCGAATTTCCGTATATCGCATAGCTGCCGCATTATCTCCGTCGATTGAACCAAAATTGCCTTGACCGTCGATGAGGGGGTATCGAAGTGAAAAGTCTTGAGCCATCCTCACGATCGTATTATAAACGGCACCATCTCCGTGGGGATGGTACTTACCGATGACATCACCGACAATTCTAGCCGACTTGAGAAAGGGTCTATTATGAAAATTATTGAGGCTGCTCATAGCGTAGAGGATTCTTCTGTGAACGGGTTTAAGGCCGTCTCGAACATCGGGAAGGGCCCTTCCCGCAATAACGGACATGGCATAATCGAGGTAACTGTCCCTCATTTCATCTTGGATGTTTAAAGAGGATATGTTTTCCGTCTGTACTTGTTCAGTCATTTCCGATCATTTCCCATTATTTGAAATTAAATATCCAAATTCTTCACATTGAGAGCATTTTTTTCCACAAATTCCTTTCGAGGTGCGACCTGATCTCCCATTAAAACGCTAAAAATTTGATCCGCTTCAATACTATCTTCTACCTTAACCTGAAGGAGAGTTCTATTTTTCGGATCCATTGTCGTATCCCATAATTGATCGGGATTCATCTCACCAAGACCTTTATAGCGTTGTATATAGGCTCCTTTTCTGGCTTCGATCACCAAATTTTTGGAAAATGATTCGAGATCGTCAAATTCGACGGAGATATCTTTGGTCTTTTCCCAGTAAAATTTGGATTTCAGATATTTTTTAACGCCTTCAAAATTGTTTTGAAGATCGGCGTATTCGTGAGAATCCACAAAATAGGTATCCAATTTGACATTTTTCTTTTTCAAAGCAGAATCAATTTCTACTTTGAGTGTAAAGGCTTGATGTTTTTGATCTTCCGTTATCTTAAAATAAAAACTTTTAAGAGTTTCGGTCTTATTTTTTGAAAAATGTTCTTCCAGTGTCTCAACGGTTTTTTCAAGTTTATCTCTATCCTTCAATACTTCTATATCGATAAGATCATTTTCTATAACAAATTTAAGAAGATCATAGTCGAGATGAAGATCGTATGAATAAAGCGATCTTGAATACATTTGGTATTTATTGACCAATCTTATAACGTCATCAATATCCTTATCGCCTTCCCCATCGATTTTCACTTTTCCTTCTTCCAATACATTGGTGATAAGAAAGCTCTCGAGTTGTTTATCATCTTTTAAATACTTTTCTCTTTTCCCTTTTTTGAATTTGTATAGAGGAGGTTGTGCGATATAGAGATGACCATTTTCGATAAGTTCAGGAAATTGTCGGTAAAAAAGAGTGAGAAGTAGCGTTCTAATATGTGAACCATCCACATCCGCATCAGTCATAATGATGACTTTGTGATAACGCAATTTGGACAGGTTGAAATTATCCTTTTTAATGCTCGTCCCAATGGCTTGAATGAGCATCCTTATCTCTTCATTGCCCAGCATCTTATCGTATCTGGCCTTTTCAACATTTAGAATCTTCCCCTTGAGAGGCAAAACCGCTTGAGTTTTCCGATCTCGTCCTTGTTTAGCTGACCCCCCAGCCGAATCTCCCTCCACGATATAAAGTTCACAAAGGGCCGGATCTTTTTCTTGGCAATCAGCCATCTTTCCGGGAAGTCCTCCCATATCGAGGGCCGTTTTTCGCCTCGTGAGTTCCCTCGCCCTTCTAGCCGCTTCTCTAGCCGCCGCGGCATCAATGGATTTTCGTATGATGGTCTTTGCAATCGATGGATTTTCTTCCAAATATCTTTTAAATTTTTCTCCTACGAGAGAGTTGACTATCCCTTCAACATCACTATTACCCAATTTATCCTTCGTCTGTCCTTCAAATTGAGGATTGGCAAGTTTAATACTCACAATGGCAGTGAGTCCTTCTCTCATATCATCGCCAATCAAAGAAACTTTTTCCGTTTTAAGAAGGTTATTCCCTCTAGCGTAAATATTTAAAACTCTCGTAAGGGATGTTTTGAGACCGGAAATATGGGTTCCTCCTCCCGGTGTCGAGATATTATTGGCGTATCCCAAGAGTTGTTCGCTATAACCATCCGTCCATTGCATACCCAATTCCACTTCGTAATCGTCTTTTTCCACTCCTTTTGAATTTTTTGATGCAACAAAATGGATAACTTTCTCATGGATAGGGTTCTTAGATCTATTCAAGTACTTAACAAATTCCTTTAGTCCCCCTTCGTAGTGAAAGACATCCGCCCTGTCTTCTGCCCTCTCATCTTTGATGGAAATTTTAAGACCTTTGTTGAGGAAGGCCATTTCTCGAAATCTGTTGACCAATGTTTCATAGCTAAATTCAAAAACTTCAAATATCTCATTATCCGGTTTAAAAGTAACGGCTGTTCCGGTTTCACCCGGATCATCCGTTTCCCCTATTTCTTTTAAGGGTTGAGTCGTGACTCCATTTTCAAACTTGACTTGATAGACCTTTCCATCCTTTTTAATTTCAAGTCGTATCCACTTTGAAAGAGCGTTGACTACGGCGGCCCCCACTCCGTGGAGTCCTCCCGAAACTTTGTAGGCACCGTCATCTTCGTTAAATTTTCCACCGGCATGAAGTTTTGTGTAAACCAACTCTGCGGCGGAAACATTTTCGGTAGGGTGCATATCCACGGGAATCCCTCTTCCGTCATCAATGACGGTAATGGAATTATCCATGTGAATTTTGATCTTTATTTCCGTACAATAACCGGCAAGGGCCTCATCGACAGCATTATCCATGATCTCAAAAACGCAGTGGTGAAGGCCTCTAAAAGAGGTATCCCCCACATACATTCCGGGCCTTTTTCTAACAGCTTCAAGGCCCTCTAAAACTTTGATCTTTTCAGCGGTGTAGTCGGAATTGACCTTTGAAATGGATTCTCTCTCTCGATAATCTTGCACTCGATCCTCCATCACCAATCAAAACGATAGAATCAATTTGGGAATCAAAATCGGAGAGGGCCTATATTCAATGAACCGTGACCTTCCCCTGATGAATATATAGCCTTTTGATTCCTTCAATGCGCTCAAGCTCCATCTTAAAGTCTTCATTGGCGGTCGTGATAAAGGTCTGAAATTTCTTGGGACAGATATATCCGATCAAATTTTTCCACCTTTTCCGATCCAGCTCCCCGGAGACATCATCAATGAGAACTATGGGGTAAGTCCCAAGGTTATACTTAAAAAGCTCTATATAGGCAAATGAAAGCCCTAAAAAGGCCATTTTTTGCTGCCCCAAGGAGGAGATTTCAAAGGCATTGAAGCCGTCCAGTAGAAGCATATAGTCATCGAGGTGAACCCCATGACGGGTCTTTCCAAAAAGAAGATCCTTTTCCAGGGCTAGCCGCATGGCATCAAAGATTTCCTCTTCACCAAAGCCAAAAAATTGGGATTGAATTTTAATTCTCATCTCGTGTCTATGGGAAAAGAGCTCATAGAATGTTTCCGTAAAAATTTTTTCGAGTTCTTTAATAAATTCCTCTCTTTCCTCCATCAATCTGACGGAATATCGGCTCAGTTCAAGATCGATAGCTTCAATCTGTCCTTTGTAAAATGAAGGTCTTTTTATCAAAAGCTGATTTCTCATCTTTAAGGCCCTTCTATAGGAGCTAAGATTTTTTTTATACTTTGGGCTGATCCCGCTTAAATGATCATCAACCCATCGTCTTCTAAACGAAGATGTCGTATGAAAAAAAAGGGCATCAAAGGGATTGATAAAAACCGAATGAACGTGAAACTTTCTCCGCATGGATTTTCCATCGAGGAAGTATTCGTTTTTTTCACTAATCAATTTTCCGGAGTAGGAATGATCTTTATCCCTATCATGAAATTTTGTTTGGAATGAAATTTCAGGTTCTTCACCATTCATGTCGAGAAGTTGAGGAAAACCCGTATTTTTACGAAAAGATTTTCTTTCGGTAATGACGTAAATAGCTTCAAGCAGATTTGTCTTGCCGTTTCCATTTTCACCAAAAACACAGTTTATCCCCGAAGTAAAAGATAAAATACCTTCTTCGATATTTCTAAAATTTTTAATTTTGAGTTGATCGAGAAAGCAATCGGACATTCATTCACTTAAAGTTTGAGCGGCATGACCATGCCTAGAAATTCTTTATTTTTAATTGACTTGACAACGACGGGGCTCATAGAATTGTTAAACTCAAAAGTGACATCATCATCACCTAAAACGGAAAGAGAATCCATCATATATTTAGCGTTAAAGCCTATATCCATAGCTTCCCCCTCGAAATTACTCATTTGGAGTTTTTCACTGGCTTCTCCAAGTTCGGGATGATTGGCCGATACGGTTAGCTCATCCTGACCTAAGGAAAATTTAATGGCATTAGACCTTTCGTTAGCGAGAACTTTCACCCTTCTGATGGCGTTTAAGAGATTTAATCTCGAAATAGTCATGGAATAAGACGTTTGAGAGGGAATGACCGTTTGATAGGGGGGGTAGTCTCTGGCGATAAGTCGAATAGAAAGGAGGCATTTTTCTTCGATTTTGATGAACATAAAGGATTCATTCACAGAGATTTTTATTGGAGAACTGCTATTTTGTTCAGCCAATTTTTTGAGTTCGGAGACTCCCTTTTTGGGAATGATAATCCCCTTATCAAGATTTTCGTGAGAAGCACTGATGCTATCGGATTCGGTTAGAGCGAAAGTATAGCCATTGGTGGCCACAGCACGAAGTTTTGAATCCTTTTGTTGGAGAAAAATTCCATTGAGAAAGAGTCGAGTTTCATCATGGCTAATGGCATAGGAGGTTTTATTGATAAAATGGAGAATCTCATCTCCGTTCAATTCAAATTCATCCAATCCTTCTCCAAAGGAAAGGGGAGGGAATTCTTCGGAAGAACAAATCAAAAGCGAAATATCGATATGATCGCTCGTCAGTTTGAGAAGTTTATGATCTTGTACCGTTTCCAAATGGAGGGTATCGTGAGAAATTTCTCTAATCAGATCGAATAAATTTCTGGGATGGACACAAAATGTTCCACCTTCATCGACTTTAGCCTGACAAACGATTCGATTCGATATTTCGAGATCCGTGGCCTCTAAAGCAATGCTCCCATCCTTCTTGGCCGAAAAGAGGACGTAGGTTAAAATGGCCCTGGGATTTTTCCGATCCACGATGGATAGAGTCTGAGACAAAGCGTTTTTTAAATCTTGAGTTTTGACCGATAATCTCATTGAGTATCCCCTTTGTTTCTTTTAAGAGATATTTTGTCCTTTATCAAGGGAAGGGTTTTCTCTTTAAGAGTTTCTTTTATTATTTAATTTATTAAATAACTACTCTATATAATGATGTGAATATGGGGATAAACTCCAAAAAATGAGTATTTTCAATAGGTTGGGCGTATCCCCTACGGGGATCAAATGTTGAGAGTTGGGGTAAAAAATGGGGAAGACTACCTATATTCCCGTATTGTTCACATTATAAAAATTTTTCCACGGAGTTTTTCACCTCTTTTTTGCATCAATGGGTTTTGTTTTGACCCGTTGAGGCATTTAAGGGATGAGGCCCCCACTTTTCTACAAAGTTTTCCCCATGTGGATAACTTTTAAAGAGAAAAACATCTCCGTGGAAAAGTTTTGACAAGGAAAAGTGGAAAACAGGAAAAAACTTTTTTATTTCAATAACTTAGACTAAACACGGATTCCACCGAAAATGGGGATAAAAATCTATTAGACTCGGCGCATTTTCATTCCTCAATCCTTTGAAGAGATAATTTCAAAAAATAGAGTGTTCCGTCGTCTGTACCAACGAGAATAGTGGGGTCTTTCGTCCCCTCGTTTATAACGGCGGGAGATGAGAGTATCTTGCTCCCGGTCTGAAAGGAAGCCTTTTTATTGGCATCAAGGCTCAAGAAATAGAGCTTTCCGTCGAAGGAACTCACGAGAATCGTAGGGTCTTTCGTCCCCTCATTTATAACGACTGGAGCTGAGAGTATCCAACCCCCGGTTTTAAAGGAAGCTTTTTCATTGGCATTTAAGTCAAGGGAATGGAGTTTTCCGATATGGGAGCCCATGAGAAGAGTAGGGTTTTGTGTGCCCTCGTTTATAACGACGAGAGGAGAAAGTATGTCACCGGGGGCCTCAAAGAATGCCTTTTTTCTGGCTTTTAAATTGAGGAAATAAAGTTTTCCGTTGGTTTTGTCGTAGGAGCGCACGACAATGAGAGGGTCTTTTGTGCCATCGTTTATAGCGATGGGAGGAGCAAGTATTTTACCGGAAGGCCCAAAGAATGCCTTTTTTCGAGCCTTTAAATTGAGGAAATAGAGTTTTCCTTCGGTTCCATCCCTAAAGTGTACGACAATGATAGGATTTTTTGTGCCTTCGTTTATAACGATAGGAGATGAAATAATGGCTCCCTTGGCTTTAAAGAATGTTTTTTCACCTCCGTCAAGGCCCAAGAAATGGAGTCTTCCGTTGTAGGTACCTACGAGAACGGTAGGGTCTTTTGTGCCTTCGTTTATAACGATAGGAGATGAAACGATGGCCCCCTCGGTTTTAAAAGGAGGCGTCTTTTCATTAGCGTTTATATCCAAGAAATGGAGTCTTCCATCGTTTGTGACCACGAGAATGGTAGGATTTTTTGTGCCCTCGTTTATAACGACGGGAGATGAATAGATCCCATCCTCGGTTTTAAAAGGAGGCGTCTTTTCGTTAGCGTTTATATCCAAGAAATGGAGTTTTCCGTCGTTTGTACCAACGAGAATAGTGGGGTCTTTTGTGCCCTCGTTTATAACGACGGGAGATGAGATGATTCTCCCCCTCGTTTTAAAGAATGTTTTTTCACCTCCGTCAAGCCCCAAGAAATAGAGTCTTCCGTTCTCCCCGTCGCTAAAATTTACAAGAAGCGTAGGGTCTTTTGTCCCATCATTTATAATGATAGGGGGAGATTCGATCCAATATCCGGCTTTATTAAAGGATGCTTTTTCGGTGACGATAGTACGGAAAAGTTGCGTTTTCTTTTTGACACGAACTCGATCCTTTTGAATCGTTGCCCTTTCCTTGAGAACTCCTCTCGACCACGTTAAAAGTTTTCTTGGATCGAGTTTATTTTCGTTTTCATCGATATATTTTTGGATTTTTTCTCTATGGATCATGAGCTTGGTATTCACCAGAGTCTCTTCTTTGGAGATGGGATTTGTGATGTTCCCTTCTTCAAGGGGAGGGATGAATCGGTTTAAATGGTCGCTTCCAATTCGCCGATTTTCCAGCAAGAACTCAAGATAGGCGGTGAGATCGGTGGTGGGGGTGCTTAGTTCATCTTCTCTTGTATTTTTGAGTAAATCCTCACAACCGTTGCTTCCGTATGCGCTAATATGAGTCGAGAGGGAACACAAGAGGATAAACGCAAGTGGATTTTTAAATTGGAGGTGTTGTTTTTCTTTTTTTATCATTCCTCAATCCTTTGAAGAGATAATTTCAAAAAATAGAGTATCCCGTCGTCGGAGCCGATGAGAACGATATGGTCTTTAGTGCCCTCTTTTATAACGACGGGAGGTGAGATCATGTTACCGTTGGTCTGAAAGAATGTTTTTTCGTCTCGGTTGAGATCGAGAATATTGAGTCTTCCGTTTCTTGTGCCAACGAGGACGACAAAATCTTGAGTACCCTCGCTTACAACAACGGGAGAGGGGTATATTGTACTCCCGTTTTCAAAGGGTAATGCCGATTCGTTTCCATTTAGGTCAAGAAAATAGAGTTTTCCGCCGCTGTAGTCGTTAGAGGCTACGAGAATGGTAGGGTTCTTTGTGTTTTCGTTTATAACGACGGGGGATGAGGAGATATGCTTTTCGGTTTGAAAGGATGTCTTTTCGCTGGCATCAAGGCTTAGGAAATGGAGTCTTCCATCTTTTGTGCCAACGATAATGGTAGGGTCTTTAGTGTCCCCATTGATAACGAGAGGAGATGAAAATATTTCGCTTCCGGTCTGAAAGGATGCCTTTTCGTTAGCATCAAGGCTTAAGAAATGAAGTGTCCCGTCACCGGAGGCCACGAGAATAGTAGGGTCTTGAGTCCCCTCGTTTATAATGGCAGGAGACAAGCCCCTGTGACCTTCCGTTTGAAAAAATGCCTTTTTGTTAGCGTTGAGGTCAAGAAAATGAAGTTTTCCGTCGTTAGAGCTCAAGAGGATAGTAGGGTCTTGAGTCCCTTCATTTATAATGATCGGAGATGGGGCGATATGCCCTTCAGTTTTAAAAGAAGGAGCCTTTTCGAGCCCCTTAAGGTTCAAGAAATGGAGCTTCCCGCCGAGGTGGTCGCTTGAAACCACAAGAACTATAGGGTCTTTTGTATCACCGTTTATAACGGTGGGAGATAAGAAGATGGTCTTTTCGGTTTTAAAGGATGCTTTTTCCTTGGCATCAAGACTTAGGAAATAAAATTTTCCGTCGTTAGAGCTTAAGAGGATAGTAGGGTCTTGAGTCCCTTCATTTATAATGATCGGAGATGAATGAATCCCACGGTCAGCCTGAAAGGATGCTTTTTTGTTGGCATTTATATCAAGGAAATAGAGTCTCCGATCATTTGAGCCGACGAGAATGGTAGGATCTTTAGTGTCCCCATTGATAACGAGAGGAGATGAAAATATTTCGTCTCCGGTTTTAAAGGACGCCTTTTTGGTGATGGTATAACGGAAAAGTTGCGTCTTTTTTTTGACCTGCGCTCTCTCAGTTCTAACACGATTTCTTTTTTTGAGAGCTTGCCTCGACCTCTCCAAAAGTTTTTCCGGGTCGAGTTTATCACCGTTTTCATCGAGATATTTTTGGATTTTTTCTCTATGGATCATGAGCTTGGTATTCACCAGGGTCTCTTCTTTGGAGATGGGATTCACAATTTCCCCTTTCTCAAGGGCCCTGATGAATCGGTTTAAATGGTTGCTCCCAATTCGCCGATTTTCCATCAAGAGCTCGAGATAATTCGAGAGATCGGTGGTGAGGGTGACGACTTCATCTTCTCTTGCATTTTTGAGTAAATCCCGACAGCCATCATTTCCGTAGGCTTGAGGCATAAAGAGAGCGCATAAAAGAATGAGTTTGAGTCCGTTATTTTTCATATCTTTTCTTTATATCTTGGGGGTTTCAAGACCGGCAGCATATCGAATCAGGTGGCGAAGATGCTCTTGCTCATGGCGGCCGAGTGAATTCATCGTGACGCCGGTGAGTTTTTCAAAATGGGTCAAAAGATCGTCCACAACTCGCTCAAGAATCCGCTTGTCTTTAAAAACCGGGTGCGATGTAACGAGTCGCCTCACTTTAATCAACCAACCTTCTAAAGGACGATCGATTTCATCGAGATGGCTCCATTTGATCTTTTCAAGTTCCTCTAAATGTTCTTTCGCAGAGATGTATTGGTTTCCGTAATAAACTTGATCTGAAAATTTATGAACCAATTTTAAAGATTGATCCAAAAGATCATAGACTTCTTGAGGAAGATCCCTTGCGGTTTTATCCGTGTAGAAATCATCTCTTCCTTTAAGATCGAGATGATCCGCTTCCTTTAAAATATCTTCAATATGTTTTTGGGTAAATTCCCGGTAAAATCCCCTCTCGGCCCCCATTCTCCTAGAATCCATCGCAAATTTCATCAGCTCTTGATTGGTTTGATTGATGGCGATAAACATGGTTTGGAGAGGTGTTTGCCGATCGATGGCCTTTCTTGCTTCGAGAAGCTCTTCCATATTGACTTCCGCTTGCCCATCCGTCATCAAGATGATATTGGCTGCAGCCAAAGGCCCATCGGGTCTTTTTTCAGCATCGGCGATCAAACTCATTCCTTGAAGCAAGGCTTTTTGGATATCGGTGCCGCCCCCCGTATTATTGAGCTTACTTTCATAATTTCGGATCACATCGAGGGCTTCTGCGGAGTTTGTCACGGTCACGGGCGTTCCGGGTGATGTATCAAAGGGGACGAGAACAACTCGGTGTCTGTGCCGACCGCTTGGGGCCAGATCGCTAAGGGCCTTGGCGGTAAAAGCACTGATGAGTCCCGCTTGGAATCTTCCCGGGTCTCCGCTCATACTTCCCGAAGTATCGTAGAGAACGACCGTAATTCTTTCGGCTTCCTCCTCCCCATAACCCATGGGAATTTTGACCTTCCGGCGTCTCGTAGGCACATAGGCCGTCCCTTCTCTTATATTGTCCTCAACGGACTTTCCGGGTTGTCCCAAGATGGCCCTCGACATATCCGAAAATCGATTGAGGGGGAGCAAATCTTGTCCTCTCGGCCTTCTTGTATTTTTTTGCCACGTTCTGACTTGGATATTTTCGGGTCTTGGAGTGGAGTTTAAAATAAAATCGGAAAGAGGGCTTAGAATGGAAAGAAGCCTTAGATCATTGAGTTCACCGTTTTTTAAGAGCTTGGCCACTTCTTTTGTGGGACTATTGGGGCCTACTCGAGACAAGTCGTAAAGTTGTTTTAAAAGTTGTCTCGCCACACTTGGAAGGTCTTTGACGAGATCATGCACGAGCCCAATATCTTGTGAGTCGGGGTGGGCCAATGTATTCATTATTTTTTGAATTTGCTCCAGGTTTAAAAGCAAATCGATGGGAACGGGAATGCGACCGTCTATATCCAAGACTTTTGAGTAGGTTTCTAAAGCGAGCCGAATTTTATGAAGCTCTTGATAGGTTTTATTCACATCATCTGTCGGCATGACTCTGATGAGTTTATCGACCCAATTTTTGATGTCGGGGTGATCGCCCCTATGAGCGCTTAGAGCATCCTGGTAAATTTGATTGAGGGTCACAGAATTAAACCTTTTCATAAGGGATGAAATTTGATGGAGCCGGTTTTGAATATCTGCACTATTTTGGGTGGGATCGAGGGCCGCTCTCAAAAGGGCCCGAATCGTTCTTTCCAAAAGAACATTTCGATCTAATTGAGAACCATCGAGTTCCAAAGAACCAAGCTCTAGCTGATCCGCAAGTTCTTGGAGCGTCAATGCTTCTTCTATCTCTTTTTTATCTTTATCCTTTTCTTCACGTTTTTTCTTTCCTTTGGATTCATTGTCATTTTTTGTTTGTTCTGTTCTTTTATTTGTATTTTTTTCTAATCGCTTTTTGTGGTCTTGCCTTTTGACCTTTCCATCTTGGGAACCTTGAGCTTGGGAGTCTTGAGATTTTTGTTGACTTTCCTGCTGCTCATTTTCGGGTCGAGGAGCGTTTTCGAGAGGGTTGTCGGAGTATTCGTTCGTGTCGCTTTTTTCATCGATTTTTTTATCTTTTTTGACGGGAGTGGGATCGAAAAGATGCCACCGGCTATCATGAAAAACTTCGACCCAGGCGTGGGCTTGACCCGGCACGACCAAATAGCTTTTTCCATCCTTGCCCCCCTGGTAACTTTTCGCTCGAAGCCCCCCTACGACTCGCGAGGGAATTTGATAAACATCTCGCAAAAGACTCACCATTGCATAGGCAGCGATATCGCATTGAAAGGCCCCGGCTTTTAAGGCCTCTGTCGGGTCTGTTTCCGGACGGGAGCCAACGCTGTAGAGGTATTGGGTGGCGATATGATCGGCGATGGCCTGGGCCACTTCGAGGGGCCTGGATTCCCCGTCATCTTTGGAATAGCGTCTCATGATATCCGCTTGAACTTGATCCGGCCACTCCTCTTCTCTAAATCCAACAGGTCTCGTATAGGTTTCTTTGAGATGAGGCATCATGGAGATATGATGGTCTTCGGTTAGGGGGAGGCGAACTTCAGGCAAATCCTCTTTGAGTTCCAATGCATATCCTCCCGTTTCCGTTCGGGAAACGGAAACCCTTGGATCGGTCGGTTGAAGAGGTTTAAATCCGGGGGGTAAGAACAAATCGACTCGTCTTTTTCCAAAAGTTCTCACGGTCATTTCTTTTCCCGTGGCCTTCGACCCGGAGGGAGAAGAAAACGTCGTGGGCAAAATGGGCTCTTGAAAAGGAGATCCCCTTCCCCGAACGATATCTGAAAAATATCTTTGAGCAAAAAAAGGAGTTTGAAAATTGACCTCTGCTACTCGATGTTTTTTTTGCTTTCCTCCACTTTCGGTATCTTTGGTAAAAGGCCTGTATTCTTTCGGAAGCTCGGGGTATTCGGGAGGTTGGTCTTGTTGGGGGTCATCTTTTTTTTGATTTTGGTCGTCCGGTTTTTTATCCTGTTCTTTCTCTTTTGGCAGTCCGTCTCGATCCACGATTTTTTCGACCTCTTTAAATCGTCTCAAGTATTCCGTCGAGTATTTGAGAGCGAGAAGATTGCTTTGAAGATCGGTCTGTTCGATATCTGATTTACGGCCCAAGGAGTTAGTCGAGTCCTCTATAATTTGTTCGACCAATTTTTCGTCGTATGAGCTTTTACCTTGATGAGCTTTTTTAAGCTCTTCATTGATGGTGAAAAGAGAACTTTTATCCCATTTACCGTTTTGAGCAGGTTTGACTGAAAGTCTTTTAAAAACTCGGCTCCCTTCCTCAATGGTCCAAACGAGAGCAAAGGGATCACTAAATGGGCCAAGATTTTTGGTGTATCGGCTCATTAAATCTCTTATTTGAGATTCGTGATTTTTAATTTTTCTTTGAAGGGCCTTATTGGGGGACTTTTTTTGAGGTTTATCGGAAGAAAGGAATTTAGCGCATTTTTTAGAAACGGAGTCATCCGCAAAACCCATCCGAGAAGTCAGAGCAAGACAAAAGACCAAGGAAACGGCAAAAAGAAAAGAAATCCTCATAGTCGTCCTTCCCCCTTCCTCCCCTTCCGGTTTCCTATCTAATCCTCCAGAAATTTCAGCATGAGGAGTTCAAAAGAAGTTTTGCCATCCCCCAGGTTCTCGGTGGATAAATTATTGATATATCGTGAACTGAGTTCAACCTCTTCTTGAATACTTTTGAGATATTTTAGAAAAGTACGTCGAAATCGCTCTTGTTCGGTCGTTAAATTTTGAATGAGGAGTTCTTCTCGTTTGTCACGGGCCGTGGAAGGATCGATAGACCAGCCAAAATCAATATCGATCTTTTGATCGCTTTTTGGATTAAAGACGAGCTTGGTACTTCCGGGGCCGATGGTCGTCATGGCAACGTACGCTCGCCATAGGGATAAATGATCGAGTTCAATTGGATTTTTAATGAGATGGGCGATGTTTTTATCGGTCGCAAGAGGGGATCTCATAAAATCGAGGAAGGCGGAAATGAGAACCATTTCGGGGATTTTTTTCCGTGATCTTTCCGTATGATCGCCTGAGGGGAAATAGATAAAGGGTTCTTCCAAATGGTTTTGTTGGTGGCGTTCTTCCGATTCGCGAATGGCCCGTTTTGTTTGGGCCATCATATCTTCAGTGAATTCCCGAAATGTGGTCATAAAAACCGGAGAGATTTTAAACATCGTATTGGCCAATTGTTTTAAGACGGGCCAATTGAGCGGCTGTGCTTCGAGAAAAACCTCATCTTTTAAAACCTCGGGATGGGTTTCGGCCAAAGATTTTAGATAGCGATATCTTTGCTCCCGTTGATCCAATATGGCCTGATCTTTGAGAGGAAGCCAGTTATAGACGAAGGCTTTGAATTGAAAGCGGTTTAAAAGGGCCGGGGCCGTGGATCCTTGCCCATTTTCCAAAAATTGTTGGAATATCTCGGGCAAATTGGCGTTACTGGTGGAAAAGACGGCTTCCGTTTTCGCATCGATGATTTGTCCCCCCGCAAGGATTTGGCGCTCATTGAGCAAACTCAAAAGGACGGCAAGGGCCGCAGGGTTTCCCTTTTCCATTTCATCGAGGAGAACCGTTTTATAGTCCGCAAGACTCCCCTCCGTATTGATCTCAAAACGCCCTTCTTTGGCCGCTTCAAAATTTTGTCCCCCGATAAAGGCTTGCTCTGTAATCATCTGATGAAGCTGGAGTTTGTAGGATGGCTCCGTTTCTCCCTTCAAAAACCAGTTGACCACGGCCGATTTCGCTCCTCCGGGAGGCCCGTACAAGAACATATTTCCCCCAAAGATTCGATTGATCATGACCACATGGTGAATCGTCTCTAAATTTCTAAATTCGCTCTCAAAAAGGCGATTTCTTCCCTGGATGACATCCCTCGTTTCCTTGAGAACTTCAAGGCCTTTTGGAGTCAACCCCTTGTATTCATAACTTTTAGGATCGATTTCAACGAGAGGATCGTCCTTTGAGAGAAGTTGACTACATCCCTTTTTAGCCTTCGTTGCCTTCGCCGGCACCGCCGACACTTGAAAGGCCAAAACGAGACAAAAGATGGAAACGGTGAGGGGAAAGGTATGGATTTGTCTCATCGTCAAGAACCTCCGATCGAGTTTAGAGACCACATCATGGCAGATGATTCAAAAAAGTAAAGATTTAAGTGGATTTTGATGAAAAATTTTCACGGGATCTATCGGTACGCTTCCCTTTTGGTGATAATGCGCCGGCGGTATGTAAAAAAGAAAGGGTTTGGGGACGACTTAATGACGATAAAACTTCATTTTATAGGCTTCATCCGGCTTTTGGCACTGGCCTTTTTCGTAAATTCCTGGGCCTTTGGGGGCGATGGATGCTCGAAATTTTTACGGGGAGAGGGGGAAACGAACGGAGTGACCATAGATTTTATGGCCTATTTTAAGGATCTTGTGGATCGCCAAGGAATCGGAAATGAGGAGTTGGCCCGTTTTACCCGTGCCCTTGAAAGAGGAGAGTTGGCCAATCCCATTAGCGAAGAGAAGGCTTTGGAAAATACGAGGGCCTTGATGCGTAGGAATCACTTTCAAAGGTATATCGATCAAGGTCAACTCGATCTCCAAGAGCTTTTGAAGATGTCGAAGAGGGCCCTTAAAGAAAGAGAGCAAACCCGAATAGAGAGAGCGGAGACGAAGGAAAAGACCTTAGACATCTATCGAAAGATAGAGTTTTATCCCGTTTCAGGAGGGCGCTTTCAAATGGGAGAAAGGCCCTATCAGACTGATGTTCATTTGACGAATCGAATCGAAGCGATGTCCACGCCTCTTACTCAAAAACAGTGGGTCGAGATCATGGGAGAAAACCCATCCCGATTTTCCGATGGACTCGACTCCATCAAAATGGATGTGAACGGCAAACAAATCTCCTTGCGCCCGGATCATCCCGTGGAGAGTGTGAGCTTTTGGTCGGCCATCGTCTTTGCCAATAGATTGTCGAAAAAACACGGGTTCAAACCGGCCTACGATTTGGAAGGAGTGAGTTGGAGGAGGGGCACGAAGCCGGAAGACGGCAGCTTGATTCTGAGAACGGGGAGAATCGAGATCAATGCCCCCGGAAAAGATTATTATCGTGCGGAAGGGTATAGGCTTCCTACGGAGGCAGAACAGGAGTATATGCTTTATGGGGCCGGAAGCCTCAAGGGAAAGGATGCTTTTTGGAAGAGGGAAAGCGATCTCAAAAAGTACGCTTGGCTTGATTCCGGGCAGACTCAACCGGTGGGAGAGCTCAAAGGGATTGTGATTGGTGGGGAGAAATTTTACGATTTGTACGGAAATGTATGGGAATGGGGATGGGATTGGTATGGGAATGACTTGGCGAGGGGAAAAAATCCTACGGGACCCACGCTTGGTATCTATCGCATTATTCGGGGAGGGGGTTGGGATGAAGACCCTCGGTTTATCGATCCGGCCCGTCGTACCCATAGTGATCCTCGACACAAAAGCACCGATGTAGGGATTCGGTTGGTGAGGACAATCGATTAAAAAGATGAAGATGAAAAAGAGCCAAAACCCATTCATGTTCATTCTCGTTTTTTTCTGGGCCCTATCGGTTTTGCCCGAGGCCCATGGGAATGGGACGAAGTGCAAGGATTTGCTTCAAGGTAGAACGGAGGACGAAAAAAAGGCTTCGACGGGGAATCTTATCGCATATCTCAAGGCTTTGACGGAACGTCGTGTGATAAGACGTGAAGAGCTATTCAGGCTTATCCACTCCTTAGAAAGAGGGGAGATGGTCAGTCCCATCTCAAAAGAGAGGGCCCAGATAAGTCGGAAGGCCCTCATCCATCGAAAAGAAATCCAAAGACATCTCGACGAAGGAAAAATCGACGAAAAAGAACTTTTGGCGTGGGCGAAAAAGGCCCTCAAGAAAAAAGAGCGGGTTCGAGTCGAAAGGGCGGAGGTTGAAGAGGACACTCGGGAGATCTATCGAAAAATGAAATTCCATCCCGTAAGAGGAGGGCGCTTTCAAATGGGGGAGGCCCCCTCCCAAAGGGATGTTTATCTGGAAAATGGGATTGAGGTCATGTCAACACCCGTCACTCAAAAGCAATGGGTGGACATCATGGGAGAAAACCCGGCCCATTTTACCGATGGGCCCGATTCTATCACGGTCGATGTAAAGGGAAAGCCGATTAAGATGCGCCCGGATCATCCCGTCGAGAGGGTGAGCTTTTGGTCTGCGATCCTCTTTGCCAATAGATTGTCCGTAAGACATGGATTGAAACCCGTTTTTGATTTGAGCGAAATGAGGTGGAAGAGTGGGACGCAAGAGGAGGACGGCAGTTTGCAAGCGATTGGGGGTAGGATCAAAATCAACGCTCCCGGAGGAAATTACTATCTTGCAGAGGGGTATAGACTTCCCACGGGAGCGGAGCAAGAGTATATGCTTCGCATGGGAGGGAAAACGAAAGGAGAATACGCTTTTGGAGACAATGAAGCCGATCTCAAACATTATGCTTGGTACTGGAAAAATTCCAAGGCCCAAACGAGGCGGGTTGGGGGGCGTAAACCCATCGTCGTAAATGGGCATAAATTCTACGATCTTCATGGAAATGTATGGGAGTGGGGATGGGACCCAAGAGAGCTGAAAGGCTTGGGCTTTAGCCGTCATTTTATTCGGGGAGGGAGTTGGAGGAATGATGCCGCCCTCTTGCGTTCGGCTTTTACCAACGATCTTTATCCGGATTATAGGGCCGATAGCATCGGCTTTCGCTTGGTGAGAGCGATCCTCAACCCCTAGGACAGTGTACTAGGGCCTATAGAGAGCTTTCGATCTCCAAAAGATTTTGGGAAAATTTTTGATCTCTTTTGGAGACCCTTCTGATTTTTTCAATGGCGTGCATCACGCTGGTATGGTCTCGCCCCCCAAAAAACTTTCCAATCTCCACATAGGTGGGGGCCGGTTGAATGAGGGAATGGGAAAGAAACATCGCCGTGTGGCGGGCTTCGGTGATGGCCTTCAAACGGGATTTCGATTTGATATCGGGTACGGGAATTTTGAAGTGTTCGGAAACGGCAGAGGTTATGGAGTCCAAGGTTAAGGATTTTTGCTCGTCGGTCTCACAGAGGTTGAGTTGTTCTTTGGCCGTTTCCATATCGATATCCACTCCAAAGACATTGGCGTAGGCGATGAGGCGAATGAGAGACCCTTCGAGGTCTCTGATATTGGATTTAACCTTGGTGGCGATAAGACTTAAGATATCCGGGTGAAGAAAGATGTCCTCTTCGTTGGTTTTGTTTTTTAAAATCGCCAAACGGGTTTCCAAGTCCGGGGTCTGGATATCCAAAACGAGTCCCCAGGTCAGCCGAGTTTTGATTCTCTCTTCGATTCCGTTGATATCTTTGGGGTGTTTGTCGGAAGTGAAAATGAGCTGCTTGCCCTTGTTATGGAGTCTATTGAAGATATGAAAAAACTCGTTTTGAGTCCCCTCTTTATTTTTGAGATCATGGATATCGTCGATCATCAGGACATCGATGTCTTCGGAGTATTTTTTTCTAAATGTGGAAAGGGATTTTTTTTGAATGGAATCGATCATTTCCGTCATAAAGTCCCTGGCCGTGGTGATGCAGATGACGAGGGTGGGATGAAGGTTTTTGATGGTGTTGGCCACCGCATGGAGGAGGTGGGTTTTTCCCAGACCCGAAGGGGAATAGAGATAGAGACAAGGATAAAGCGCCCCCGGATTTTTGGCTACGGCTAAAGCAGAGGCGCAGGCCATATTATTTGACGGCCCTACGATGAAGTTATCGAAGGTTTTTTTGGGGTCGATGACAAATCTAAATTTGAGATCATTGGGATAGTTTAAAACCTTGGAGTTTATGGAGTTGAACTTATCCTCTCTCGTGGGAACGAGATCGATGGAAAAGGAGGCCTCTTTGGCCGATCCTTTGGTCGGAGGTTTGGGATCGGTTTTTGGGGTCAAGCCTTTTTGGGTTATGACCGAAAAGGCGACATCGTATTTTTGCCCCAAGACGGATTCGATAGCGCGGTGAAGGGGGGCGATATAGTTGGCTTCGACGACGTTTTTGATGTATTCGGTGGAAACGGCAAACTCGATGGTTCCGGCTTTTAAGGAGAGAAGGGAGAAATGATCTTTAAAAAAAGCGTGGTATTTATTTTCGTCGATTTCATCCTTGAGCTTCTTTACGATTTCTTTGCCGATGGGAAGAAGCTCTTCTGCGCTGAACGGCTTTTTTGACGGTTTGGAAGAAGTCGGAAAATGATTTAAAATCAATTCCTTGGCCCCCGCCCCCTCCGGAAGGTGAGATGGAACGTGGAAAAAACGGTTCAATGGGAAAGACTGATTCATAAGGCTATACCCCCCTGGTTTTTGCCTAGCGTAAGTAAAAGGTCTCTTTTGTGGGAAAAAGAGGGTGTAAAAATTACATTTTTTAAAACGTCCTTTCAACCACTTTTTTTATCTTTTTGTTGACCGCCACGGCACTCCATTGTAGAGTTGCCGCAAGTTCAATACTTTAAGCGTCAATCGGATTGAAGCGATGAAGCGAACATGGCAGCCAAAGAGACTTAAAAGACTGAGAACCCATGGTTTTCTCAAAAGAATGTCCACTTCGGACGGGCAGGAAATTCTTCGGAGAAGGCGGGCCAAGGGAAGAAGGCGTCTCACCGTTACGGTGGGCACGAAGTAACCGATAACCCGTATTCGTATGAATTCTTTAGAAAATCCACCATTGGATTTCTCTTTTGGGAAAGAGCGTCGGCTTTTATCGAAAGCGGACTTTTTAAATTTGAGAGAAAATTCAAAGATGACCCAAGATCATCTTTTGAGGGTTTTCTACAAGACCTCCCCTCGTCGGGAGGAGACCCGAATAGGTTTGGCCGTGTCAAAGAAGGTGGGAAACGCCGTGACGAGAAATAGGATCAAGAGGGTTTTGAGAGAGGAGTTTAGGCTTTCTCCCTTTAGGGAAAAAGGGATTGACGCACTTATCGTGGTGAAACCCAAGGGAAAGCGCTCCATCCACACCACTCCCCTTCTCAAACAATCCTTCTACCGATGTTTTGGGCAAATTTCATGAAAAAGGTAACTGCTCGCACCTCTAGCAAAAACTGTAATAAAGGCAAGGTAACTGTTCTCCACCCGGATAAGATTGGTAGGAGGCAACGAGGAGCGACCGAGGCGTGCTTCCTGCACGTCGCAGGGAAGCGACGAGGCAGT
>JAPONP010000227.1 GCA_026713835.1 Bacteriovoracales bacterium | reverse complement strand
TATTTTTGGAAACGATAGCAAATCCATCGAGAGCTTTCTCCTTGAAATGGGGGGGCGCTTTCGCCTCTCCTCCCAAATGTCCCTGGAAGGCTCTTTAGAGACCGTCTCCAACCGAGTTCGATTTGGGGAGAATAAGGGGCTCCTTTTGATTGACACAGTTGCTAAGCTTGGGGTGAATGTCCCGTTCTAACTAGATATTGTTTGGCCCATGGGATCATTTGCGATCCGTCCTCCGGGAAGTTTTGAGACGAGATATTGCCAGAGCTAGCGCAACGTGCTACCTTTCCGCTTATTTTTTGTAGTAAGGTGAGAGGATCGATTTATCCCATGGGAAGTATCCGCAGTTGGGAAAAATAAGGCCTTGACCGGGAGTTTCTATGTCCGAATTTACAGTCAAAGATTTATTGGCCGCAGGTGTTCACTTCGGCCATCAAACCCAAAAGTGGAATCCCAAGATGAAACCCTATGTCTATGGGGAAAAAAATGGGATTTATATTATCGATCTTTTCAAAACAGTTCTTATGGCCAAAAAGGCCTATGAATTTTTGTACAAGGTATCGTCTCAAGGAAAGCCCATTCTCTTTGTGGGAACGAAAAGACAGGCATCGGAGATTATGAAAAAAGCAGCTCAAGATTGTGGAGCATTCTATGTGACTCATCGTTGGCTGGGGGGAATGTTGACAAACTTTAAAACCATCTCCCTTTCCATCGACAAATTGAGAAAAGTTGAGAGGATGAAGGAAAACGGAGATTTTAAGTTATTGACGAAAAAAGAACAGGCGAAGATAGACAAAGATGTCGCTAAACTAGAAAGGAACTTGGGGGGCATCAAGAATATGAGAAAGCTCCCCGGAGCGGTTGTCATCGTCGATCCCAATACGGAAAAAACGGCGGTCAAGGAGGCCAACATTTTGGGAATACCGGTGATTGCCGTGACCGATACCAATTGCGATCCCACCGGAATCGATTTTATCGTCCCGGCCAACGATGATGCCATCAAGTCAATCAAGGCTTTTACAAGCTATTTTGCCCAAAGTATTGGGGAGGGGGCGCAGACGGCTAGGAAGGCAAAAGAAAATGAAGGGGAGAGAGATATTTCATTGGAAAAGGAAATTCTCTCTAAATATGAGCAAGACCTTGATTTGCAGGCCCCAAGTGAAAAAGTCGAAGTGAAGGAAAAAGCGAAAGAAGAGGCCAAGGAAAATGAAGGGAGTGGCCCTGAAGGGGAAGAAAAGGTAGAGGCCAAGAAATGACGATTTCAGCAACAGATGTCAAGAATTTGAGGGAAAAAACCGGTGCCGGAATGATGGATTGCAAGAAGGCACTCGCTCAAACCAACGGAGATATGGAAGCGGCCGTTGATTTTTTGCGTACGAAGGGTTTGGCCCAAGCCGCAAAAAAAGCTTCCCGAATTGCGGCCGAAGGTTTTGTGGGCGTCGAAAGCGATGAGCAGGCGGCTGTGTTGGTGGAAGTCAACTGCGAAACGGATTTTGTGGCCAAAGGAGATGATTTTAAAAAATTTGTGAAGGACACCCTATCAAAGGCCCTAAACGAGGCACCACCTCAACTTGAGGCCCTTCGCGAATTGGTCAAAGAGGCCACGACCGAACTGACTCTTAAATGCGGTGAAAAGGTCGATGTGCGTCGGTATGAGAGATTGGTCTTAGACAGTGGAAAAGGGGAGTTCGCAGGCCATTACAATCATGGTGGAAAAATTGGGGTTTTGGTTCACATGAGTACCGATAAAGGATCCCGGGCCGATGAACACGTTCGAGAAGTGGCCAAAGACTTGGCCATGCATGTGGCCGCAGCGGACCCCAAATTCGTAAGAGAAGACGAAATCGATGAAGGGTTTAGGAAGCGAGAAGCCGATATTTATACCGCCCAGCTCAAGGAACAAGGCAAGTCCGATCAGATGATTCCCAAAATCGTCGAAGGGAAATTGAAAAAATTGGCCAAAGAGGTTTGTTTGCTTGAACAAAAATTTGTAAAAAATCCAGATCTCTCTATTCAAAAATATATTGGGGAAAAAGCAAAGCAAATGGATAAAACCATGACTGTCTTGGGCTTTTTAAAATTCAATTTGGGCGAAGGGATTGAACGAAAGCAAGACAATTTGGCTGAAGAAGTGGCCAAATTGACGGGCTCTCAACAATCTTCATAATGAAATACAATCGCATATTGTTGAAGATGAGTGGTGAGGCCTTGGCCGGAGATAAGGGCCATGGCATCAATGGAAAAACCATCAAACATTTTGCCAAAGAAGTGGCCCACGTTATGAGTGAGGGTGTTCAGGTGGCCATCGTTATCGGTGGGGGCAATTTTTATCGAGGCGTCTCAAGTGCGAGCGAAGGGATGGATCGAACCTCTGCGGATCACATGGGTATGTTGGCCACCGTTATCAATGCATTGGCGTTACAGGATGCTTTGGAAAAGGAAGGGAAGCTAACTCGATTGATGACGGCCATTGAGATGAAAGAAATTGCAGAGCCCTATATTAGAAGACGGGCCATTCGTCACCTGGAAAAGAGGAGGGCAGTCATCTTTGCTGCAGGAACCGGAAACCCCTATTTTACGACGGATACGGCGGCTGCTTTGAGGGGCAACGAAATCGATGCAGACGTTCTTTTCAAGGCGACGAAGGTGGATGGAATTTATGATAAAGACCCCCTAAAGAATAAAGATGCCAAAAAATTCGATCGTCTTTCTCATATCGATGTTTTAAAAAAGGGCATCAAGGTTATGGATTCAACTGCGGTTGCTTTGTGTATGGATAATAAACTTGATATTATCGTTTTAAATATCTTTGAGCGGGAGGCTATTCTTAGATGTATTAAGGGAGAAAATATAGGAACCTTTATTGGTGAGTAAGGAGACAAAGGAATAGGAAGAGGCGAGGATGGCGGAGAGGGCCTTACTTAGGAGTTTAAGATGATTGAGCAAATTAAAAATGACCTGAACGAGTCCATGGATAAAATTATTAAAGGGCTTCAAAATCAAATGGCAAAAGTTCGAACGGGGCGAGCGTCTCCTTCCGTTTTGGACAAGGTTTCGGTAGATTATTATGGGGCCAAGACACCCATCGCTCAAGTCGGACAAATGTCCACTCCGGAAGCGAGGCTTTTGCAGATTCAGCCCTTTGATAAATCTATCATCGGAGCAATCGAGAAAGCGATTATCGACGCCAATTTGGGTCTTACTCCTTCCAATGACGGAAATCTCATTCGGATTCCCTTTCCCCTTTTAACCGAGGAAAAGAGAAAGGGAATCGTCAAGGATATAAAAAAGATGGGAGAAGAATCTAAAATAGCTCTTCGTAATTTCAGGCGTGAGCAAAATGAAATCCTTAAAAAAGAAGAAAAGGGAAAGAACATCTCGGAAGATGATTTAAAAAAATTTCAAAAAGAAGTTCAAGAGATAACGGATATCTTTGTCAAAAAAGTCGATGAAATCATCAACGCCAAAGAAAAAGAGTTGTTGACCATCTAATGTCTCCATTGATAGATCATATTGCTATAATTATGGATGGCAACGGAAGGTGGGCCGAAAAACGTTCAAAGCAACGTTTTTGGGGGCATGTTCGAGGATCGATGGTTGTTTCTGAGATTGTGGAAGCGGCTAACGACTTTGGGGTTAAGGGACTAACCCTCTATGCATTTTCCACAGAAAATTGGTCTCGCCCCATCGGTGAAGTCAAATTGCTATTTCAATTGCTTAAAAAATATCTAGACAGGGAAACGGATAGGATCGTGATGAATGATATCCGATTTAAGCTGATTGGCGATGTCTCCGCCCTTCCTGAAAAAACAAAAAATTTAGTGAAATCATTAGAAGAAAGAACAAGAGAGAATAAGGGGCTTAAACTCAATATAGCTTTCAGTTATGGGGGGAAAAAAGAAATCGTTGATGCCGTTAATTTTTATATCGCTCAAAATCCGGGTAAATGTTTGATAGAAGAAGATATTGAAAAACGCTTGACGACAAATGATGTTGGGAACGTGGATTTACTTATCCGAACGGGAGGCGATCACCGTATTTCCAATTTCCTTTTGTGGCAAAGCTCTTATGCGGAGTTTTGGTTCTCAAAAACGCTTTGGCCTGATTTTAGTAGAGAAGAATTTTCCAAAATTTTAACACAATTTAGAAAAACAAACAGAAGGTTTGGAACTTTAGATACAAATATCACATCTATTGAAGATGTTAAAAGAAAAGCTTGGTGGAACAGATCGGTCATTTTACAAGATTCGGAACGGTTTTAATGACGAATACGGGACAAAGGGTTCTTTCGGCAGTCGTTCTCATTTCGATTATAGTTAGCAGCCTTTGGGGCGGTCGGATACCCATGATGTCTGTGATGCTGGTTTTTGGCGTCCTCTATGTACATGAGTTGGAGGTGAATTTTTTTAAACATCTCGTCTTTTCATTTAAATATATGGGATCCCAATTCATTTTTATAGGTAGTTTTACCTATTTTGGATTTTTATCTCAAGGTCAAAATGTATCAGCATTTATTTTTATAGGGTTATTGCAAAACGCTTTACTCCTTTACTACTTTTTTGCGACAAAACTAGAATCCAAAAGGTTCATTAGGTTTTTTTCAAAAATTCCGTGTTTCCCGGGGATTTTTGTCACCATCCCTTTTGGAGCAGTCCTTTCTTTCTTTCAATACGAACGCTGGATCGAATATCTTTTGATTTTAGTTTTAGCGACTTTTGGAATGGACAGTTTGGCTTGGTTTTGGGGCAAGGCGTTGGGAAAAAAGAAATTATGTCCGATAATCAGCCCAAAAAAAACGATTGAAGGGTTACTTGGGGGTGGCCTTAGCACTGCTTTGGTTATTTGCCTTTGTTACCATTATTTGGCCCCCGGGCCTTTGACGGCAAGCAAGGTTCTTATATTCTTAACCCTCCCCTTTCTCTCTCAGCTTGGAGATTTGATTCAGTCCAAGATAAAAAGGCAAGTCGGAATAAAAGACTCTTCCTCTTTGATTCCCGGCCATGGTGGAGTCTATGATAGGATAGATAGTATAGTATTTGTGGGCCCATTTATGGCCATTTTAGTGAGGCTTTTCCTATGGTACTAATGTCGGCATTGATTTTTATTCTTTTCTTAACTCCTCTCATCTTTTTTCATGAACTCGGGCACTTTTTAATCGCAAGATACTATGGCGTACGGGTGGAAGTATTTTCTGTTGGTTTTGGTCCTTATATTTTTAAATATAAGAGAGGTGAAACAGTTTATGCCATTTCTTTGATTCCGCTAGGGGGATACGTCAAGATGCTTGGGGATAATATCTTGGAAAAGGATAAACTCCCTGAAAGTGAAAGAGGAAGGGCGTTCGCTTTTAAGAGCAAATGGCAGCGATTTTGGATTGTATTTGGAGGGCCTTTGGCCAACTTTATGCTGGCGTTTGTACTTTTTTGGGCGCTTTTTATATCGGGAGAAACAGTGCCGGAGCCTCGAATTGGTATCATCCTTCAGGATTCAAAATTTCATACCCTCGGTTTTCGATCCGGAGATATTTTAAACAATGTAAACGGTCAGAGAATTTTTAGTACATTTGATTTGGCGACCCTCAATGAAGAAAATATCTCAACGATTTCGGTTTCGCGAGGAGAAGAAATTATCGATATTCCCGTCGATATGACAAAACAAGAAGTCTTTAAAGAAATTTCTTCTCTCTTTCCTCCTCAAAGGGCCCCTATTGTCGTGGATCCCTACCAGCAGGTTTGGGGCCTTTCTCTTGATCCAAAAGAAGTCGATGAGAAAATTTCTCTTATCCAATTAGCCGAATTAGCCGAAAAAAGTGAGGGAGAAATTTATTTAGTCAAGGCGAAAGAATTTACAACTAAAGAGAGAACCTATGATTATTCATCAGTTAAGACGATTCGGATTGATCGAGGAGGAACAGATGAGTTCTTTTCATCTCTCATGTCCCAAAATTATTGGCCCGTAGATTTGATGGTCAAGGGGATTACAGAAAATTCTGCCGCAGGGAAGGTTGGGGTACAAGAAAATGATGTCATCGTTGCGCTCAATGAGAAAAAATTAACCCATTTCCATCAATTGATTGAATATGTAGGCCAAATGAAAAAAGGCGAAAGCCTGATGTTGAAGCTCTATCGATCCGGAGAGTTGATGGAGTTAGAAGTTTTTCCTCAGGTGCAAGAAATAGATGGCCGGGAAAGAAATATGATTGGGGTTTATACATCGATGACCCTCTCTCCTCTTAAAATGGTTAAAACACCGTCTCACGGGTATTTTGTGTCCATCTGGAAAGCATTGCAGCGTACTTGGGAAACGACGATTTTAACAGTTCAGGGATTTAAAGAGCTTATATTCGGTGATGTTCCTCTCAAGTCGGTCGGAGGACCGATTGCAATTGCAAAAGTTGCAGCAGATTCATTTTCGATCAGCTTATCTCATTTTCTTAAAATTATGGCCGCTATCTCCGTGAATTTGGCCATTATCAATCTCTTCCCCATACCGGTTCTTGACGGAGGGCATATTTTATTTATTGCCATTGAAACCATTACAAGACGACCTATTTCTCGAGGAATCATTGAGGCATCGTTAAAATTTGGCGTTTCAGTCATCTTTGTTTTAATTTTTATGGCCTTATATAATGATATAGTAAGGTATATGAATTCTTAATAAGTTGTTGGCAGTACATTGAATTACCTCTATATCGATACATCTTATCGGCTCACGCTAGGACTTTTAGATTCAGATTTTCAATTTATAGATTTTAAAGAATTTCTAGAAATGAAGAGTTCAAAAATTATTCATAGGGAAATTTTTGAGATGTTATATAAACATCATATCGATGTGATGAAATTGAAGGGGATTATTCATGCAGCAGGTCCCGGTTCTTATACGGGAGTGAGGCTTTCTTATGGGATGTCACAAATTTTTGAGTGGCAAGGAATTAAGTCGTATGGGTTTTATCATTTTGATGTCCCATATTTTTTTGGAATAAAAAATGGATGTTGGATTGCAAGGGCCTTTAAAGGAGAAATTTTTAATTATTGCTGGGAGAGTAAAAAAAATAACATTTCACTTCTTCCTGAAAAGAATTTTTTTGACTCCTATTCAAAAGGATCGCTGAATGAAAAGGAGTCTCTCTACACTCACTTTCCGGAATCTTTAGATCAAAGCGAAGTAATGATTTATTCAACTCATCAAATGATAAAAGAGAAGCCTATTTTCTTTTTTAAACATATAGTAGAAAATAATATAACAAAAAAACCATATTATTTTCGTACACTAGAGAAAGAGTTTAAACCACCAAAGGTTTAGATTATGTGGAAATCGTATCTTAATCGGAATTACTTTTTTGTTACTTCTTTCCTTTTAATTTTAATGATATGGATGGGAAGAACGATGGTGGCGATTTTATTTGCAGCCTTTTCTCTAATCTTTTTTTTCATTTATCGTAAAATGAATTTATTTGAGGATGATACAGATAAAAAAGATGGCCATTTTGTTAAGTCTCCCATCAATGGCAAGGTCGTATCGATTTATCATAATGTTGATCATAAAATTTTTGGAGACGGTCTCCTTGAAGTTGGTCTGATTATTCCTCATTTTTATGAAATGGGTCTCTATTTGCCATTTTCGGCAGAGATTGAATCTATTAAAAGGCTTCCTTCTCGAAAATTTTTTCGATATAAGAAGAGACGAAGGCTAGATCAAAAAATTGAAGTTTATGGAGGAGAAAATATTATTTTTTTCAATAAAAGAGAGAATTTTTTGGGTTTGCAAATGATAAAGTGTTTTTTGGGCCTTTCTCCAAAGATTTGGGTTATGCCGGGGGATATGGGCAGGGTCGGGGCACGTTTTGGCCAATTCCCTCTTGGAGGAAGTGTTTTATGCTATCTTTCTCAAAATTATGAACTTATGGTAAAAAAAGGAGACTCTTTAAGGGCAGGTAAAACGATTTTGGCCAAGGAAAAAATAGAGAATTAAAAAATGATAAAAAAATACAGAAGATGGACCTACCTTTTACCGAATACGTTTACGGCACTTAATTTGGCCTGCGGTCTCGCTTCGATTTTACTAACGATCCGTGGTGAAATGTATAATGCCTGTTTAGCTGTTGCCCTGGGGGCCCTCTTCGATAGCGTAGATGGTAGAGTTGCTAGAATGGTGGGAAGCGAATCTGCTTTTGGAGAGCAATTTGATTCGATGAGTGATCTCATCACTTTTGGTTTGGCCCCGGCCCTTCTTGTCCACCATAAGTATCTTTATGCTTATGGGCGCCTGGGAATTGCCCTAACTTTCCTCTTTCTTCTTTGTACGGCTTTGCGGTTGGCCAGATTTAACGTCAATATCTCTAAGGTTCAGTCCAGTTATTTTCAAGGGCTTCCCGCACCTGGTGCGGCCATGGGACTTGTGGGCTTTGTTCTCTTTGCCCTAGAGTTTGATAATCCTGAATTGATGAAATATGCCATTATCCCATACGCAGTACTTTATTCCACTTTGATGATTAGCAATATACCGTTTCCCACACTTAAGGGAGATGACTCTTTTAAAGAGGGTCGTTATCAAAAGTATATTTTCCTTTTAATTATTGCGATATTAGTCAGTTTATTTGTTTATGGCGAGATCGTCATTGGTGTCGTCATAACTATTTATGTTTTTATTTCATTGGGATATTTTTTAATAAATAGAGGAAAATGTAGAGATATTTTTAACTGGGGAGAGGAGCCAAGTGAAGATAAGGAATAGTAGAGTTCAATATAGCTTCCTTTTTTTCTCCATGATGGTGATGATGGTATTTGACGTTTTTGCAAAAAGCAAATCGGATTTTAACCAATATATTCCTCTCGAGGCCCCTCAAGTGATGTATGAGAATGGAGGCGATGAGGAAAAGATGAGTTATTTTCTTGGCAACACAGTAAAAGAAGGGGATGAAATAGATTTAAACGAAAAACAAAAATTAAACTTAACGGGAAATACTCTTATAGGGGAGTTTTCGCTAAGTGAATCTTATAAGAAATCTAAGAACAGAACGATCTTAGATAATGTTGTTGATAAATCTAGCCATCGTCGCACTTTTTTTATTATTCGAGATACGTTTGATTATAAAAGTAGATCCAATAATTTTAGCCGCATCTATCGGAGCCCAACTAAGAAGAATATCTCGATAGGATTTCATATAGTGGATGATCGGTATTATCCGAAAGGATGGTTAAGGCTTTTTTGGGGGCAAGGTATTGGAGTTGGACATAATAGAGGGAGAGGGGTTTTCCTAGGGGCCACCGATTTAAATGATTCAAACTCTTATATGGACAGGGCCCAATTCAGTCTTTATACGATTCCCTTAGATTTAAGACTGGGAATTGAAATTTCACTAGGCCCTCATCTCGCCTTTGAAATGCTGGGTGGGCCGAGCCTGCTTGGAATAATTGAGCGTCGAAGTGATCGGACAGATGAGGACGAAGATAAATATAAAAGACAATTTGGTGTGGGCTATTTTGGAAGCGCTAATATCAAACTTATGGTGAGCTCATTTGCAGATAAAATAGGATTTAAAATTTATAGCCAAAATTGGGCCAATCGCTTTTCCGTTAACTTTAAAATGCGCACTCATTCCTACTCAGGGTTTAAAGACGAGGATCTTTCAATTGAAGGGACCTCTTTTGGCCTTGGGGTGACCTATGATTTTCTTTAGAGAGTTTTCTCCAGCGGAGTCTTTGTCGAACTGTAACCTATTGATATTAAAGGGGTAAAAATAATATCCAAGACGGCGCGATGCGTCGCCTGGCGTATTTTTAAGGAAAATTAAAATGGAAAAAGCCCTTCTTTTGTGTATAATGTCAACAGAAAGTGGCCATTTAAGGAGTTTCCCCATAGAGAACCCTTCCTCAAATGTTTTCGATCTTCAACCCGAAGAAGAACCCGATCAGATTGTTTTTTTATTGAGTAAAAAGGTAACTGCTCGCACCTCTAGCAAAAACTGTAATAAAGGCAAGGTAACTGTTCTCCACCCGGATAAGATTGGTAGGAGGCAACGAGGAGCGACCGAGGCGTGCTTCCTGCACGTCGCAGGGAAGCGACGAGGCAGT
>JAPONP010000226.1 GCA_026713835.1 Bacteriovoracales bacterium | reverse complement strand
TTCTTCGACCAGATCTTTCAAAAGGCCGCAATCTTCTTCACTTAATTTGAATTCTGTACACTTTGTATTGAAGTTGTTCTTCAAAAAAACTTTAAAGCAATTGGCGTCTTCTCCGCACTGATTCATTCCGCTCTCAATCATTTGATCCCTTGCAACCTTTACAGATTTTGGGAGCATGGCTTCGTCAAAAACCAGTAGTCCAATCAAAAAGAGACCGATAATGCCTAAAGAAATCAAGATCTTTTTCAAAATGATTCCCCTTGTTGTTGGATTTTTTCCTCTTCGGAAAGCTCTCTGGAGTACACATCGTAGTCATCACTTTCTGAGCTAGCTGCGATATCTTTGAAAAAATTATTTTCCAAATCAAATTCTGAAATTTTAAAGTCATAAGAAACGATTTTAAAAATACGGGCCTGTGTCCATACAGTTAGGCCGTTTTTGTCAATCCTTATTTTGTAAACTCCCGCCTTGAAAATAAAATTTATCGTCTTTCTCATCGCTAAAAATATATGATCAAAGATGCCTTGGTTGATGCCCTTATAAATAGGCCCTATGACGGGTACGGAATCTAGGCCCGCTTCAATTTTGTTTGCAACATCAGATAGAGGGGCCATGTCGAGACCGATATTGGTGTTGGCGTACTTGGAGCGCCTCTTATTTTTCTTTTTAAAAACCCGAGAAATTTTATTTAAAGTGGATCTATTGAGAAAAGAAATTTCTAAATAAGGGTCTTTTTTCTCCGGGTCTAAATGAACGCAATAATAGGCCACATCATTTTTGCTCATATAAAGACCGAGGCCCATAATGGGGATAAGAACAAACTCTCTTTCCCCCAGTCTTAAAAAACCTTCCACGTTTGCACTCAAAATCCCCTCCTCGGAACTCATATCAACTTGACTGTTGACCATAAGGGATTGAGGAAATAAATCCTCATAACTCGATCGCATCTTTTCGTGTCGTTGAATAAATTGAGTATAGACCTGCCCCCTTTCCTCAAAGGGAATAAGGCATTGGGCCCATGTGAATAAGGGTGCAAATAATAAGATGATAAGACTAAGGTGTTTCAAAGTTCCTCCCCTCTTAGTGAAAAGCACTCGATTCCGTGTTCGTTAGCTTGATTCTCCCATCCAGTTCGTTTAACTTTATTCCACTTTTCAAACTTAATGAGTAATCGATTATCATTTCAGATTGAATTTCAAGCCCGTTTTCGACGGCGATTTCGATATCTATTTTATCTTTAAAGTTTCCTTTTAAGGGTTTCGTGTCCCGGGGCCTTTTAGAGATCATGATTTGATGAATGGAGGGCCTTATGTTTTCTGCGCTATCTTCCAGCAATAGACCTGCTGTAAAATAGATCATTTTTTCTTCACTAAAAAGATATTCTAAAGGAACGGGGTCAATGGGTTTTAATTTAAATTCTAAGTGTCTTAAAGATTTATACATTCTTTTTGCGGTTGTGAAAGTCACCCCGGCTCCGGGAACGGCGAAATCCGAAAGCATTTTTAGCGTGTTTTTTAAAAAATTCTTCTTCTCCTCTTCTCGGGCGCCGTTCCACTCTAATTCGAGGGAAATATCGGGGCTTGAAGAAGGCTGAAAAGGAAGTCGTACACGGACAAAAACTTGGGCCTTTTGTCCTTTGTTGGAAAGATGAAGATTCCAGTAACGATAGAGACAGGCCCCTAAGTGATTTTCATGCTTCACTTTATCTTTATAATGTAAAGAACATTCTTGAACTTCGATATTTCGGTTTGAAAGGAGTTCGTCGATATCCACGAATCTTTTGAGTAGAGAATGGCCCAGTGGATCGGCCCAAGCTATAGAAGCTAGAGCGGACAAAAGAAGAATGAAAAGAGTGATTCGGAATGTTCTCATCCCGATCGTAAATATTAACACTGCTCTTTCCCACACGAACTATAGGAAAATTCAAATTGAGGGCTGCCTATTTCCTCCTTTTTTTCTTCTTGAGAGAGACGTGGATTTTGATGCTTGTACAAATATGAGTAGGCGCAATCGACCTCTTTCCAGGCTTCCGATTGTGTTTGCCAGTCGGCAATTTTTTGCCGGGCCTTACACCGACCATCCGTGACCGTCACACTTTGGCCCGTTTGGAAATTAAAGACTCCGCTTAGAGAATACACCTTCAATGCTATTGGGTCATCGAATGCTCCCATATTGATATCAAAGTTTAAGTAGGTGGGCTTTTGATGTTCAAAAAATGACACTTCTAAATGCATTTGATTTTTTTCAATAGAAGAGTCTTTAAGGGTGCGAATTTGAACGGAAAGTTGCCTGCTTTCATCACCGGTCTTGGCAATGGGCTTAAAGTTTGGGTCCATCTCGGCTTCGCCGGCGGGGTCATAGAGTTTAATAAAAATAGGTGCCGTCATATCAAACTTCGTGTTAATGCCGATATGATCTCGATAATTGATCTCTTCGCCGCCGACGATTCTAAATCTCATTTGTAAAGATTTACCGACCAAAGAGGTCATGAGGTCTTCCATAAATTGATTGGCCGTCTTTGGAGACTCCGATTCTGACTTTGACTCCGGCCCTAATTCTACCTGGTTCTCTTCTCTATAAAACTCTGCCGAGGCCTCTTCTCCATAAAGAGAAGAAGATCCTAAGGTGAATCCCATAAAAAGTATGGAAATGAGAATAAATGTTGTGCGCATCATGACCCCTCCGATGACGATTTAATATGGGAATCATTTTACGACACATCACAAAAAACCCAATGGCCCGTGAAAAATTTACATACCGATCGGGGGTGTTTGGGAATCCTGTTCCTCAAATCATCGACTTTTCAATGACTTAGGGAAGAAAGAGGGGGAGGAGGCATCCGAGAATGGTGATGATGCCCACACAGAGAAGGTTGAGAATCAACCCGCATTTTATCATATCGGAAACTTTGACCCGTCCCGAGGCGAAGATAATGGAGTTGGGGGGAGTCGCCGCAGGAAGCATAAAAGCACAGGAAGCCGCCAAGGTCGTGGGGATCATGAGGGAAAGGGGGGGCATACCGATTTCTTTGGAGACGGAGCCTACGATGGGTAAAAAGAGTTCTGTGGTGGATGTATTGCTCGTAAACTCCGTAAGAAAGGTCATGGTGAAGGTAATGCCCAAGGTGATTATCCATTCGGGGTAGTGGCCCAAAAATTGAAGGGCCTCTCCTATAGACTCGGAAAGACCGCTCTCTTGTATTCCCTTGGCCAAGGCAAACCCTCCCCCAAAGAGAAAAATGATCTCCAAGGGGATTTTTGAAAAGGCCTTTTTGTCCAAAAGTTTTCCTCCTTGTTCCGAGGGGAGAGCAAAGAGGGAAAGGGCGCAGATAATGGCCACGGTTCCGTCATTGATGACACCGGGAGGGGCGATAAGGGACCCCCAACCGGGAACGGTGAAGGCCCCCAGGGGAACATCTCTCCTAAATATCCATAAAAAGATCATGGCCAAAAAGACGATGGAAACCTTTTTTTCCTCCGCCGTCATTTTTCCAAGCTTTTGAAGTTCGTTCTTAACGACGGATGAATCCAGTGTCGCAAGATGGGCCGAGCGGAGAAAAACGCGGCAGATAATAAACCAGGCCAACGTGAGAAGGATCAAGGAGGTGGGAAGGGCAAAGAGCATCCACTGGGCAAAAGACGGGGCCTGGACCCCGGGAAAAACGATTTCATAGATACGAACAAAGGCCAGATTGGGAGGGGTTCCTACGAGAGTGGCGATCCCCCCGATGGAAGCTGCATAGGCAATGGATATCATAAGGGCCGAGGTAAAGAAACGAGAGTTTTGATCCCGACCGAATTTTTCCTCATAGTGTTTGGAGACCGCAAGGCTTACGGAAACCATCATCACGGTCGTGGCCGTATTGGGAATCCACATGGACAAGAAGGCCGTGGCCGCCATAAAGCCTAGAAAGAGCTTGGAGGGGGTCCCACTAAAGGAGGAGATGATTTTCAAGGCGATTCTTCGATGGAGATTCCATCTCTCCATGGCCCCGGCCACGAGAAAACCGCCGATAAAAACCATCATGATATGGCTCATATAGATAGGGGCCACCTTCTTGGCCGGCATGATATCGAGCATGGGGAAGGCCACCACGGGAAGGAGGGCCGTCACCCCTAGGGGAAGGACTTCAAATATCCACCAAAGAGCGATGACGACAGTCACGCACAAGACTTTGGTTTGAGGGTCTTGCCCGAAAAAAAGCTGGGAGATGAGAAGGGCGATGCCTAAAAGGAGAAGAATTTTCTTTTTTGTCATTTTTCAATGGATCGCTTAAGCCGCTCTCCTCGATGAGGTAAGGGGAATATGATCGTCTAGAGTGGAGGGGCAAAAAAAGTCTTCCAAAAAATCGTTTTCGTCTTCTTTATTGGTGGGAAAGGACACGGCTTTTTTGCTCTCTAGGTGTTCGAGGGCGCAGGATTTTTTCCACCAAAGAAATCCTCCTGAGGTGCGAGCGTAAAATTTGTGGACAAGAGTCAGGCGCTTTTTTTGTCCCGGAATATAAATATGGGCCAAAGAAAGGATGCCCTTCTTATCATTGATGGTGGTTGGATAGGACCTGTGCCCTAGGTACCTCATGGATTTGATCGTGCCGATGGATTCTCGAAAGACGGAGTTGATCTCCTTTTGGCAGATATCCAATTGATTTTCCTTTTTTAAAAGTTTTTCCAAGCACTCCTCTTCATCAGCGAGATGGGGCTTGGCGTGAAGGCCTATTGAGAGGATGGAAAAAAAGAGAAGGGACCATAGGGTTTTGTTCATTTTTGAACTCCTTTGTTAGGGGGAGATTATGGGCCCTTTTGGAATGGAGGGAAAGGAAGTGTGAATATTTTACAGGGTTTTAAAAAATCGTTGTGGAAAATTGAAGATCGGTTTCTAATGACGCTTTGGGTTTTGTTCCTTGGAGACCATCTCTATGGGAAGGTTTTTCGCTCTACTTTTTTTCATCTCCCAGACATGGCTTTTCATCCTCTTTGCCAATACGGCAGACGAATACCCCGTCGCCCAAGAGAGACAAAAGATATTGGAGATCATCGAGCGCCTGGAAAATGAAAAAATCCCCCTTCATTTTTTGGGGATGAAAAATCGAACCGACCAAGAAAAAGAATTTCTAAGGTTCTATAGGGAAAACATTTTCCCTATAGAAATGACGGCCCGAAGACAATGGGGGATTTATTCCCTTTTACAAGCCGCTTTGGATAGGGCCCTTTATCGGGATGAGGACGAAAAATCGAAATGGCTGGAAAGGCTTAAACTCATAGATAGCGAAATGCAAACATTGAAGACCTCTTCTCTGTTCAATCAAGCGACCTATGCCTGGGTAGGGTCGGAACATGGTTTGAGAGGAGAGCTTTCCCGCCGGGCGACCGGACAGGATCAAGGCCCAGAACGGGCGGGCTCTTTTGGGCCAAGCCCCTATATGCTCAAGCGACTTGAGGAACTCGAACTCAAGATCAATTTGGCGGCCAATGAATCCTCCGTCACCTCCAATGATTTGCAAGAATATGCCAATGCCTACGATGAATTGAAAGGCCAATTTCTCTTGGACTCCATAGAGTTAGAAGATGTGAAAAGGGAGCTTTTAAGACTCTGGCCAAAGAGTTCTCACGCCAAAGGCCATGACCTTTTGGAAAAAGCGAAACCTTTATTTGACGAAGTGGCCGTTCTTAGAACTCGATTGGCCCAGAGCAAAGGATTTGAGACGTGGGCGCAGTTTAAGCTCTTTTCCTCTAGGGGAGGTTATGCCGAAGGACTCAAAACCGTTTCCGATCATGTCGGTTTTATGAGGGAGGTTTTAGACGAAACCCTGGGGCCGGCAAAAAAATTTCATCAACATCTTGTGGATTCATTGGGGTATGACCCAAAGGAGGTGCGGGGTGTGGGCACTGAGCTTTTGATGGCGAAAAAGGGGATTCAACCGGGGCTGGCCAATTATTTTTTGGCCGAAAACGCCAATGAGATTTGGCGAGAAACCATGAAGGAATCCGGGTTTCAAGATTTTGTCCTGGATCAAATCTATCTCGATAGCTTCCCACGAAAGAATAAATACACCCACGCCTATATGCAGAGTGCTGTAAGAAACATTCCCAAGGCCATCGTTTTAGATACGGAGACCTTTGATTTTAAAAACCCTCCCCTAAATGGAAAAAATTATTTTCCGGGGGCCTTTTTTATCGTTCAAAACATCATGAGCGACGGGTGTTGTGATTATCGAACGGTTTTCCATGAGGGAGGCCATGCGCTGGATTATGCCCATAGAGGGAGTATGCTGGAAGGTCGAAACTCATACGCTTATACAGAGACTTCCTCCATGATGATGGAGAGATTTTTTGAGGACGCAGACTATATGATGAAAAAGGGAAGGGATCGCAAAGGAAGGTCTCCCAAAAGAGAGGCCGTGATCAGGTTTTTGGAAAATGAGGCCTTAAAAAAAAGCTATCGGACTCGGGGTCAAATCTTTTTGGCCCTTTTTGATCTTTTGATTTGGGATGAACCCTATTTTGAGGGGGGGCCTTCCTTTACGGATAGGTTTTTGCAAATACACGACGATCTTCAAAAAAAATATATGATCATGGCCCCGAGTTTGCCTCCGGCCTTGGCCCCCGACGGCGTCCGTGGAGGGTCTCGATTCTTTTTTACGAACCACTTTTATGGGGGAAGTGTTCGTTATTATGGCTATATTTATGCGGATATGGCCGCCCAAATGACGGCGAATTATTTATGGGACACTCTGGAGAAGAGGAGTGGACGACGCACCTTTTATCGTCAACCGGATCTGGCCCGCCTCTTGATTCGGGGACAATATCGGGATGGCTTTACCCTGCCTTTTCCCACCGCCACGGAAAGACTTACGGGAAAGAAGTTCGTGGCCCAAAATATAACCCCGGCCATCAATCGACCTCTAGATGATTTTGTCAAAGCCGAAAGTCAAAGAACCGCCTCTTCTTGTGCCCGGCTTCTTCGCAAGGAATGAGTGGTCGAAGCACTAGAACGATTTGAGCCACATAAAGCTCGTGGCCCAATGGGCATGATTTCCCCGAACGAGTTCGGCGGTTTTATTGTCCTCTTGCAAAACCCTAGAATGTACGGCCCCTAGAGAGATGAGGCTTCCCCAAGGGGCGTTGGGGATGAGGTAGCGAAGGGACAAATCCTGATGGGCCAGACCACTTCGGCCCCGGTCTCCGTAGATATAGCGGTTATGGGCCTTCGAGCCCATGGCCGTGGAGAGGGAGAGGGAGAGGTGGCGGTAGAGGGGGGCCTTGAAGGAGAACCCTGCGTAGATCCCTCGGTGCCGATGAACCTCTTTGGCCGCAAACCATTCCATGTTGAAGCGGCGGCGAGGGCCGAAGTTATAGGTGTAGTGGAAGGAGAGTTCAAAGGCATCGGAGCGAGAGGCCCTGAAATCTTTTTCTTCGTCGAAATCGTTTTCGAGTCGAATGAGGGGGGCCCCATCGATAACGGGATATCCACCCAGGGAAAATTCGTGCTTTCCGTCTTCCGTTGCGCGAATCCAAGAGAGATGGGGGCCTCGGATGGAGAAGCGGTCAAAAAGGGTGATAAAGGGCCCTGCGAAGAGGGAAGGATGGGGATAGAACACGGTTCCTCGAAAGACCCTTTGGGAGTTGGCCAAGAGGGCGAGGCGTACATCCAACCATTCCTTCCCGTAAGTCTTAGGGGAGAGTGTGGAAAAAAAGATGAGCGAGAAGAGGGAAACTAGGAAAAAAAAGGGTCTCATTTTTAATCCTCCGTTTTTTGAAGATAATGTTTGATATTGATTTTTTCGAGAAGAGAGGAGAGGGCCGGATCGTCCATGGGAGGTATCTCGGCCCGGGCCTTTCTTTTGGCCTTGAGGTAGTGAGGGTCAAAGGGGTGAAAGCCGTCTTGTTCCCCTTCCCGTTCTCCTTCTTCTCCCTCTTGTTCTTCTCCCATCCCCTTATGTCTTAGGATATTCTTTTGTTCCGATTTGATCTCATCAAGGCCCTCCCCGGCCTCAAAGAGAAGTTTTTGGATTGGAGTTTGGGTATGGGGGAAGAAGGCTTTGACCTTGGCCAAAATTTCTTTTTCAAAATGTTGGAGTTGTTGGGCGTACAGGGGGTGGGAGGTCATGATGAAGAGCTTGTCCCTTCGGATTTTAAGGGGGAGGGTTTCTTTGGAAAGCTTGAATCCAACGATTTGGGGCCAGCTTTTGACGAGATGTAAAAAGTTGAAAAAGTTGTGGGCCCCCTTTTTTCCCCTTCCTTTCCCCCACTTTTTCTTTCGGCTCCCACGGGAGGTATGGGGGCCATGGCCTTGATCCGAAAGCACCTCTCCAAGACTTTTGAAACCCATCTTTCCTCCCCCCGGGCATTGGACACCCCACTATGATCTTTTCGGGATAATCTGTCATGACCCACCCGGAAATGGGCCGACCCTTTTGGGAGTGAGCTTGGATCCTCTAGACTTTACGGCCCATTCTAGGGCATGATGGGGCGATGGGAAGGCCCTCTTTTTCTACCCCCCTCCTTTTTGTCCCCATTTTATCCTTGCTGATGATCGCGAGCGGCTGTGGGGGGTATAGGTTCGTGAGAAACGATAATCCCTTTTCCGAGTATGAGATCGAAAGCATCTCCATCCCCATGTTTTTTAACCGGAGCGCCCTTCCCCATACTTCCGAGGCCTTTACCTCGGAGTTTTTTAAAATGCTGAGTTCCTATCCCAAACTCAGGCTCTATTCCGGTATCGATGCCAGGGCAGATGCCCTCCTCCTGGGAACGATCTCTTCGGCCCCTTCCCTAAGTGAAACCGTTTTGGTGGAAGGGGAAAAAAGGGTTCAAAATCTGGTGGACCCCCAAGATATCGGCGAAAGGGAAGACTTTTTTACCCCCAGTCGAAATAAACTGGTTTTGACTTTGAGAGTGGTGTTGATAAAAGACCCCACCTGGGAAGAGACGAGGCTCTTTCAATCCAAAATCTCCAAGGGTATCACGAGGCATCCCAAATTGATTTTTAACGAGACGATTCATTTGAGTACCTCCTTTGATCGGGAGTTCAAGTCCCAGGCCCAGGGGGGGGAGACGAATTTCACCAATAACCTCGGGATATTGAATAAGGCCCTCCAAACCCTGGCCGTTCAGGGGCGGGAGCATTTTAAGGAAGTGGTCATCAATGCCTTCTAGTTCCGGTTGGAAAATTCAAGATTACGGGATGGATTTGATGGCCCGGCTCCCCCACTCCCCCCTCTTTATCGACTTGTCCCACCAAGCTCG
>JAPONP010000225.1 GCA_026713835.1 Bacteriovoracales bacterium | reverse complement strand
CCTCCCCTTTGGGAATCGAAGCAAATGCCGATAGGGTCAGGGTTGTGAGTATTGAAATAACGATTGCTTTCATTGCATAACCTCCGAACTGTTAAGTGATTGTGTTAAAACATCGGCCGCCATACCGACAAAAACCTTATCATTCCCTTCGTATTCCGGGGATTTTAAGATTTTCTGAATCTTTTTATTGGCCTCTAAAATGACCGCTCTTATGAGGGGAACGGCCTTTTTCTTGTCAACCGATTCAACATGGCCGGTGAGTACATTTTCATTTCGCCCAAATTTTTCAGGTCTATAGTAGTCATTGATAGCATCGACAATAATTTCTTTAAGAGTATATTGGTCAACCGTCAAAAAGCTCCCTCCTTTTTCACTGATCGATGTTTTTATCACTCCGTCGGCGGCCTCACACAAAATTTTTTGATCGAGGAGTTTATCGAGCTTTCTCTCTCCGGCCACCCCATATTCATTTTTAATCTCCTCCCTATAAGTGCCGGATTTTGAGAGGGCAAACAAGATGATGTAGCGATAATGAGGATCTTTTATATATTCAGCCATTTTTCCGGCGGCCACCGGATGGTCGATATTATGGGATAAGTTTTTTTCGATGCTTTCTTTGACCGCAGTTGGAAGAGTTTGGGTCAATTCGGATAGATCATATTTATATTTATCTTTACTCAATGCAGAGTATAGCTTGGTTAAAGTTGCTAAGCTTGGGTTGACTTGTCCGTTCTCAATTCTTGAAAATGACGATTGAGAGATATCAACTCGTGAGGCCAGTTGAGAGGAGCTAAATCGAGGGTAGCTTTCTTTAAGAAGAGAGATGCAGTATTGAGCGGCCTCTAAAGTCGTTGTCATTGCCATTGCCATTGGTTTCATACAAATACCCCTTGAGTTCGATTTCATACAGTATTGCACGATATGAATTAAGGTCAAGTCGTTTGGAGGCATTTGAGCAATAAAGTTACCCATGGGCGGGTAGGTTTTGGGAGGACTTTACGGGTTTTTGAGGATTTAGGATGCAATGGTTACCCGACCGTGGGTAGGACTGTAAAAATGATAAACAAATAAGACCTCTTAAAGAAGAACGGCCCGCTTTTATGCACATCCTATCCGTGGATGGATAACAAAAATACATAATCGATGACTTAGAAAACAAACCCATCCATATTGCTACCCACTTCCGGTGATGAATAATTCTTTTGAGAAAGAGGCCAATTCTCTCTTGCGGTGAAATTCTAAATCGTTATACTGCCTGCTCCATGAATACAAATAAAAGGAAAGTGAAAGCGATGGATGCGAATAGTAATGAAGAGGTGATCCCATACCCCATCTCGCTGGGGCCGGAGGCAATCCGGCGATCTGAATGTACGGAGGGTATCAGGTGAGTATCTTTTCCGAGATGCCGTTTTTGTATCCTTTAGAAAATCTCAACGATAACGAGAGATTGGGTCAAAAAGTACAATCGCTTTTTCCTATAGGTAGGGGAGAATATCTTTATATGGCCTTGGTGTATTCGCAGGCTTTCACTTATTTATTGCCGACGTTTAATTAAATTCGAGGAGGTGTTGCCTATGTAGAAAAAATAATCTCGGGAATGGGGGAAAATTTTAGGGTCGTTGTCGTCTATGGCCGGATAGGGTTGCTTCTTTATCCACTATACATGACCGGAAAAAAACAGCAAGTCTTTTTCTTTCATCGGCCCTCATTTTTTTATCTTTAGCAGCGATATTTTTATCGATCGCTCCCCTTACTCATGACATTTTTGAAAAGCGTAGGGGAATTGTGCGCTTAAAATCGCAATCTCTTATTCTCCTATGTCCTTCATTTGTACAAATGCCAATGGCACGGATGCGTGTCTGCTGGATTTTATTAACCTTCAAACCAAAGGTGGAAAAATGAAACGATCTTCAAAGCAAAACACTCTCAACACTTTTTCAAAAATAAAAGGAGAGATGATGCAAAAAAGCAAACCTTGGCTAGATGAAAATGGCAATCTAAGGTCTGACGAGGAGATTTCAAGGCTTGGGAAAAAATGGCCGGAAAAAATATGGGATCAATACCTGACTCGACATTGTTCCGATACGAGAAACGAACTTCACGAAAATGAAGTTTTAAGCGGTGACAACGGACGGGGAATTGAAAACTACTCCAACGAAAGGGGAACAGAACTCTACGAGAACGTAAACGTGCCTTGTCAGTTCCCAGAACTCAAAAAGAGATTGAAGAAAGCCATTGAAAAGTTGAGCCCAAAACAAAGGGCCACGATCAAACTTTGTCTTCAAGGCCATAGCAAAGCCGAAGCGGCCAAGGAATTGGGCGTCAAGCCTTCAACAGTTACGAGAAGCATTCAGAGGACATTTTTACTCCTTGAAACGGCCCTTCTCTTGCCCCTTGGAATCAAAAAGAGGTCCAGTGAGCTTAGGGGGGAGATTTTGCTTTCAGCCGTAAAACTTCTCAAAGGGCAAGAAGAAAAGGAGGACGAGCGAGAGAAGATAAAGGAGGCCGTCGAATATCTCAAAAATTTTCGGGTAACGGG
>JAPONP010000224.1 GCA_026713835.1 Bacteriovoracales bacterium | reverse complement strand
TACGACTTGCCCGTCCTCTTCTTGCCCAAGGCCTTTGCGGTAAAGGTTTCTCACCTCCAAATTTTTGAGAGATTTTTCAAACAGAGCATAGTCAACCATGGAGACCCCTTTTACCCATCGAAGCGAGGTCGGCCGCCGTGTCGGCCGCAGGGACACCGGCCCACGAAATGGGGAGAAATACGGGGAAATGCCGCACCGAGCATCCCCTTTCCCTCAACGCAATTCCAAAGACTTAAAATTATTAGAATTGCGTCATTTTCGACTTCGCCATCCCTTGGGAATGGCTGGGGTGGTAGGATTCGAACCTACGAATGACAGGACCAAAACCTGCTGACTTGCCACTTGTCGACACCCCACTATCCTCACAGAAACAATGTACTGAAAACCCGGATATCTGGCAAGAAGGCCTCCCCTCAAGATCGTTTGCTAGGATCGTTTGCCATGAACCCCTCTTTTCTATAGTATTTTGGAAGGTTATTGAAATTCCCATTCTCTCATCAAAGAGACGGCTTTTAGTTAGGAGGAATAAGCAAGGTGAAAAACGAACTCATTTGCCTCTTTATTTTGACGATCACCCTATCGATATGGCCGCCCGATGGACGGGCCCTTCCCATCGACTGGAACGGCACATTCAGTGTGGATACGACGGTGGTGGGCACCTATACCAGAACAGATGAGAATACGGGTGCGGCCCAAATCGACGGCAGTCAGGAGATCCCGGGTGTTCCGGGTGGGGCCAATACGGCGTCCTTTCAAACCCACACCTTTAAGCTCCGTCCCACCATCATCATCAACGATGCCGCCTCTCTCTTTGGGGAAATCACAACGGGCCATAGCAGCGGAGGGTATTTCGGCCAAGGGCTTGAACGTGCAGGAAGTGGCGACGGAAGCTCTGGAATGCGAGGCCTTGGCAACGCCCTTTATAACTACACCTCCTATAGGGATGCCGCCCACTTTCGCTACCTCTATACGAAATACTATGCGGACACCACAACCTATATCATCGGGCGTCAACCCTTCCATTGGGCCTTAGGGGCCATTTTCAATGACGGGCAAGGGCGAATGGATCGCTTTGCCACCATTGAAGACGGCATCATGGCCCACTTCAATGTCGGAAATTTTCGCTTTTCTCCCTACTATATGCAGGCTTCCGGAGACACCCTGGACGATGACGGGCAGATGAAATCCACCGGAGTCCAGGCCCTGTATCAAAGCAGCGAACGGGATCTGGCCCTCGGTCTCCTCTTTGGCAAACGCAAATCATCCCCTCTGGGCGGTCGCTTCAAGACCGCATGGCAGACGTCCTCAAATGAACCCGGAGCTTTGGGGAGTACCGATGTGAGAGTCTTGGATTTTTACTTCCAAAAAAGCATCGATCGACTCCAATTTCAATTGGAGATTCCCATTATCGATGGAGACCTCGGACAAGTTTACGGGGCCGGAGAATCAAACACATACGATGCCAAGGCCTTTATCGGAAAGGCTTCCTACGAACTCAATCACTCATGGAATATCGCACTCGATATGGGCCATATTTCAGGGGATAGGGGAAGGCAAACCCAAGCCTTTGAGGCCCTTTATCTTCATCCCAACTACCAAGTGGCCCACTTGATGTTTCGCTACAATATGCACGCTGTTCGGGATAAAAAGAAAGAGGAAAACATCTTTGACTCCTATATGACCAATATGAATTTTGCCAAAATCCTAGCTTCTTACAAAGCCGATAAATGGGTTTTCAATATGGGTCTTATTTGGGCCAGTGCCATCGAAACGGCCCGCTCCGGACAAGAGGCCTTTCATCACGAAAGAAACACACCCTTTTCGGCCGGTGGCGATCAGAGCAACGATTATGGGTTTGAACTCGATTTGGACTTTGAATACAAATGGAACTCGAATATCTCTCTTCTAGGATCAATGGGATATCATTTTGTGGGAGACTACTACGCCTATAGGCCATCCGGCACCCCTATATCCCTTCAAAACTCCTATGCGGTTCAACTCAAAACCCTCATCCTCTTTTAGAACAAATTTTAGGACAAACCCCAAACCAATCTATCTCAATCGTACCATCCCGTAAGACCTCGGGATGGGCGTCTTGCGGGAGGCGAAGCAAAAGTTGGAGGAAGGGCCATAGAGGGGGGAGGGCCAAACATCGTCGGCATGGGACTTTGGTATCCTCTCGGGTAAGTGAATGGGTTATCAAAGGAGGAACTATTGAGAAGGTGCAACCTCGAATCGTATTGGAAAAGAGGACTTCCCGGAGGAGTCCCCGGGGGGCGACCAAAAGAATTGAGAAAGGGCGAATGATCGGGCGCAGATCCGGGCCCGGCCCCCATTCCCATGGAATGTCCCCTCCTTTCAAAGTCTTGGTAGTTATCGAGGAAGGGCGAATAAAGGTCGTCGGAATACCCGTGACCGTTGAAAAAATAATCTCCATCTTGCATGGCCTTGCGATACCCCATCATTTCCGCCTGCTCTATCTCGGACGCTCGTCTTTGGGATGATTGATAATCCTGCTGCAAACGATGGATGAGAGACATTTGATTATGGGTCTTTTTCGATAGACTACGTTGCATCTTCCTGCATCGATAATCCACTTGGCTGCGACCACTTGAAGTATAAGGGTAATAGACCATCCCCAAAGCTTTTGTATTGGTGCAGGTTTTGGTGAGCTTTTTACCGGCGCGACTCCTCCAACGAAAATGATCTTCCCTCGCTTTCGTCAATTTTGAGAGGGAACGATCGGAGCGATCTCGATAACCTTGAGAAATTCCATCGAATGGATTATCCTGGGCCTCTTGCTTCGTCTTATCCCAATTAAATACTTTCTCCTTGCGATCCACCTCTTGAACAAAGCGTTTATAATTTTGATCCCGAGTCTTGATAATGGAGCGAAGGGAGGTGTCGGTCAAAATGGGGGCCCCATTTTCATTGGTGTCGGCTGCAATAACGGCGCTTATTCCCACAAACCCAATCGTCTTAACG
>JAPONP010000223.1 GCA_026713835.1 Bacteriovoracales bacterium | reverse complement strand
TTCGATCTGTAAATCTTTACTCATTTTCTCCCCCTCACTATATGGTTAATGAGTAAAAATCTATCAGTTTTTTGCTGTTAGGCCTTGGCGCAGGGCCGTAAACTATCGAAAATTAACAAAAATTAGATGCGTAACCCCTGTCCTTGGATTCACCCTGAAAATTTTTCAAAATGAAAGGGAAGAAACGTCATTTTGGGGGCCCTATGCTAGGGTGGCCCCATTATGATGACCGAAGTCCATCGCAACATTTTAACGGCCTTTCTCCTAGGGTTGTCGTCCATATCACTTTCCATGGCGACTGCTCCAAAAGAGTGTCGCAAGCTCTTGGAGGGAAGGGGGCAAGGCAGAGGGGCGATGGGAGATTTTAAAAGCTATCTTGGGCAATTGATGGAAAATCAAGTGGTGGGGGACAAGGGATTGGCCCGATTGATAGGGGGACTGGCGAGGGGGAAGTTCATAAACCCCATTACGGAAAAAGAGGAGTCGGTGAATCACATCGCCCAACATCACAGGGGGATGATTCAAAGATTTGTGGACGGGAAGGAAGGAGGAATCGACCAAAAGGAGCTTTTGGAGTGGTTAAAAGGTGTGCAAAAAAAGAAGGAGCGGGCTCGGGTGGAAAGGGCCGAGGTACAAGAGGGAACCGAAGACATCTATCAAAAAATGGTTTTTCATCCCGTGAAGGGAGGGAGGTTTAAAATAGGGATAGATCAAGTGGAGGTCAAACTCACCCACGACATCGAAGTCATGTCCACCCCCGTGACCCAAGAGCAGTGGACAGAACTTATGGGGCATAATCCCTCTCATTTTAGGGGAGAGGATCGCCCGGTGGAGACGGTGGGGTGGTGGGATGTGCTTGAGTTTGCCAATCGGCTTTCCGAGAGTCGCGGATTCAAACCGGTCTATGATTTGAGTATCTCCGGGAAGGCACGGATCAACGCTCCCGAAAGGGATATCTACCGGGCAGAGGGTTTTAGGCTGCCCACGGAAGCGGAATATGAATATCTTTTGAGTGGAGGGGGTAGGGCAAAGAAGGGGAGTAACTATCCCTTTAGCAAATCCGAGATCAAAAACCATGGTTGGTTTCGTGAGAACGCCGGAGGTAAAACCCATCCGGTAATGGAACGCAAGCCCATCGTCGTTGGTGGGTATAAGTTTTACGATCTTCACGGCAATGTGGGGGAGTGGAGTTGGGGTCATTTTGAAGCTAGGCCGGAAGGAGGGGTGAACCCTGTCCATCCCCCGGCCTGGTTTTACCGTGTCATTCGGGGCGGCGCTTGGCGAAGCTACGCAAAACATTTCACATGGGAGGATCGCCCCTACGACTGGTTGGACGGGCACGACTATGTGGGTTTTCGTCTTGTGAGGACAATTCGTTGAAAATGCATAAAATCTATCGGAATTTTTCACCTGTGCTTATTTTTCACCTGTGCTTTAGGCATAGCTTGAAAAACATACAGGGTTTTAAGGAAACGATGATGATAAAGACCCTCTCTCATTTCAAAGTCTTTTCGATGCTCTTGATTTTCGCCCTTTTTCCCGTAGCTCATGCCGGGAATGTGGAGGACTGTTCCAAATTGTTGCAAAAAAGGGATGCGACGGACGATCTCAAAGGTTTTCTTGGCGAACTGATGGAGCGTCAAACGATAGGAGACGAGGGGCTTATAAGGCTAATAGAAGGACTGGAGGAGGGAAAGCTCATAAACCCCATTACGGAAGAAGAGGCGTGGGAGAGTGTCGGTGCCGTGACCCAGAGG
>JAPONP010000222.1 GCA_026713835.1 Bacteriovoracales bacterium | reverse complement strand
TCTAGCAAAAACTGTAATAAAGGCAAGGTAACTGTTCTCCACCCGGATAAGATTGGTAGGAGGCAACGAGGAGCGACCGAGGCGTGCTTCCTGCACGTCGCAAGGAAGCGACGAGGCAGTCGACTGCCAAGATTGCCGGGGGGTGAGCAGTTACAACGTAAGTGAAAAAATCGACGGAAAAGGGCCATACAACCCAAGGCCCCATCTTCAGATTGGGCAAAAGGGCCTAACAACCCAAGTCATAAAAAATGAGACAAAAGGCCCTCACCGTGTTAATGTCTAATTTTGACGGACTTCAAGTTTCTACGGAGGGTTTAAAATGAAGAGCTACGTCATTGCCGAAATTGGCTGTAACCACAAGGGCGATGTGGAGATTGCCAAAAAACTGATTGAGACGGCAAAAGAATACTGCCAAGCAAATGCGGTGAAGTTTCAAAAAAGGTGTAGCCAGGAACTCCTTACCGAAAAAGAGTACCGCTCGCCGCACCCGATTCCCGAAAACTCCTATGGAAAAACCTATGGGGAACATCGGGAGTTTTTGGAGTTTTCCCTGGAAACCCACCGGGAATTGATGAAATTTTGTCAAGAACTTGAAATCGAATACTCGACTTCTGTTTGGGATACAACATCGGCTAAAGAAATCGCCTCCTTAAATCCAAAATTTATAAAAATCCCTTCTGCCTGCAATCTCAATAAACCACTACTCATGGAACTTATCGACCATTACTCCGGAGACATCCATCTCTCCCTTGGGATGACTTCTTCCGATGAGCAAGAAAAAATTGTCGATCTTTTTGAACAACATAAAAGAGGCAAGGACTTGGTTCTCTACGCCTGCACATCCGGTTATCCCGTAGCTTTCGAGGATATATGCCTTCTTGAAATCCCCAAACTCATCGATAAGTTTGGCAAAAGAGTCAAAGCTATCGGGTTTTCAGGCCATCACCTGGGAATTGCACCCGATATTGCGGCCATGACTCTCGGGGCGACCTATATTGAAAGGCACTATACACTTGATCGAACATGGAAGGGAACAGATCACGCCGCCTCCTTGGAGCCTGATGGACTAAGAAAATTGTGTCGAAATATCAGGGACGTTTCAAAATCTCTTCACGAAAAACCCTGCGAAATTTTGGATATCGAGCAGGTTCAAAGGGAAAAACTTAAACGGAATTCCATTCAGTGGTAAAAAATGTCGCTTTCATCCCCTTGAGAGGGGGGAGTAAGGCCATTCCCTTAAAAAATATCATTCCCATTGCAGGAAAACCTCTATGCCATTGGGCCATTGAAGCTGCCCTTGAGGCCAAATGTATCGATAGGGTTGTCGTCAGTACCGATTCCCATGCCATAGAGAAGGCCACAGAGCGATTTAAAGGCCATTCTAAATTCTCTCTTTTTAGACGCAGTTCTCTCCACGCTCAAGATCATTCGAGTACGGAGGATGCCATGCTCGAATACTTTGAAGATCACCTCTGCCAAAATATCGTTCTCATTCAAGCGACTTCTCCAATTTTAACGTCGAGAGAACTCGATCACGCCATGGACAAATTTGAGCGATTAAAAACCTCAAGTCTCTTAAGCGTTGCCCCCTTCAAGAGATTTATTTGGACAGAAGAACGCGATAATCCCTCTGCCGCCAAGCCGTTAAATTACGATTTTAAAAAAAGACCTCTAAGGCAAAAATTTCATCGGCAATACGTCGAAAATGGGGCCTTTTATATCATTGGCCACCAAGATTTCATCGAAACAAAATGCCGTTTGAAAGACCCCGTTTCAATCTACCAAATGAGTGAGCTATCCTCTTATGAAATTGACAATCCTGAAGATATTCCTCCTCTTGAAAAATATCTTCAAAAAACAACTTTAAGAAAGCTCTCAAAAAAAATTAAACTTATGGCCACGGATATGGATGGAGTCCTCACCGACAGTGGTATGTATTACGATCAACAGGGAAACGAACTCAAAAAATTCAATACGAGGGACGGACACGCCTTTGAGATCGCTCGAAAAAAAGGCCTTATCACGGCCATTATTACAAAAGAAGAGACCCAAATTGCTCAAAAAAGGGCCGAAAAAATTCGCTCCCACTACCTCCATCAAGGCATCTCAAATAAATTGAAAGTCCTTGAAGACATCTGCAAACAAGAAGGTATTAAAACTCAAGAATGTCTCTATTTTGGAGACGATCTTGGCGATTTGGATATTTTTGACTCAGAGGCCTTCTGTATATGCCCCCAAGATGCCGTCGAGGTCATTCGACGAAAAGCTGATTACATCAGTTCTCAAAAAGGCGGCCATGGAGTCCTGAGGGAGGCCATCGACGCTATCTATTCCCAACACTAAGAGCCTCTATCCTAAGAGTTAAAAGAACCCGCAAAAAGATGCTTAGATAACTTCTTAAATCCCTTTAAATTTCTTTTAAATTCGTGAAAATCCCTTAGAGATTGAAGTCCCTTTTTTGCCATATACGAGGGTCTTAGGTAAAATTTTCTCCTCGCCTTATCACAAAATTCGACTAAATCCCTATGAGACATATTGGGAAGATTGACGACAGAGCTATGAAGGCCGTCTTTAGTGAGCCATGCATCGTAGTTTTCCGTGGACAAAAGCCCTCTCGATTTGGCCTCATCGTAAGCTGCGGTTCCCGGATAGACCATAATGGGAAAAAACTGAGCGGTATCCGGGTTTAGCTTTAAAGCAAGCTCTAGAGTTTGATCGAGAGTTTGTCTCGTTTCATTAAGATTTCCAACCATAAAACATCCATGAACCATGATATTGGCTTCCTTGCAATTTTTCATGAAAGTTTCGGCTGTGGTTAAATTTAAATTTTTCTTCATATGTTTAAGAACGTCGTTATCTCCACTTTCAAACCCCACACAAAAAAGCCTGGCTCCGGCCTGTTTTAACTTTTTAAAAAAATTCACATCCGCCCTAACATCTGCTCGACAATTACTGTCAAAAGGGATCTTGTTTTTTCGCCGAATAAGTTCATCGGCCAGTTCCTCTGTACGTTTTTTATGGATGATAAAGGTATCGTCTTCCAACATGATTGTTTTGCATTGAGGAAATTCTCGAGCGACGTAATCAAATTCATCGGCGACATGATCCACAGAACGGTATCTCATTTTATGGCCGCTAAATGTCTGGGGGTAAACGCAAAAGGTACATTTATAGGGACACCCTCGACTCGTATCAAAGACGACCAAGGGGTATTTTGAATGGCCGTAAAAGTAATCCTCAATTCTAAGAAACCTCTTATAAACTTCTGATACGAATGGCAATTCATCCAAATTATCGATGGCCGGACGATCCGGATTTCTCGTCACATTTCCCTTTTCATCCCTCCAAACCAAACCGAGAACATCTTTCATATCCGTTCCCGATTCGACGGCCATAAGCCAATCTCTAACGGTGTACTCATATTCTCGAACGGCAACAGCCTTTAAATGCTTTGCCTTTTTAATGGTTTGTTCGGCCAAAGATGAAACATGACGCCCGACAAGGATTGCATGGGTAGAGGGCTCATTTTCCATAAGGTAATCAATGACCTCAATGTCATTGTGAATGGATGGCGTCGATGTATCACAGATGACGGCCTTGATGCCTTTTGTCCTCATCCTGTCGAGAACATATTTCCTATCCACCTGCCAAGCGGGAGCATCTATAAAATCCACATCATGTCCCTCTTTGAGGGCCACTCCCGCTGCATGGGCCAACCATTTCGGATAGTACAAAGTATCCGACTTTGTTACAGCCGGACTTCTTGATTCTCTCGAAAAGCGGTTATGGAAAGGGGGATTGAGAAAAAGAACTTTCATAAATTATAGTTCATCATAAATGGGCTTCTTTTTTAAATCAAGTGTTCTCGGTGTTTAAAACTTGAATAGTGCTGCGCACCATTTTCTCTGCAAAAGACTCCCCTCCCCCCTAAGTCCAAAATCCCTAGGGAAAACCCACTAGAGAGCAAGGAAGTATCCTCCTTGTAAAAGAAAAAACGTCGTTATACAATTTGGCCAATCCGTCGGAGGCTTTTAGTGGAGAGGGAATACGGTAAAGTACCCCCAAAAGTACAAACGGAACAAAAGGGTCATTTTATGGGCCATACCCACTACGTAGGTGATAAAAGTCACGGGCCTTCAGAATCGCATTTTTTTACTAAAACAAATCCCACCCCTTTTCCCACAAGTCCGCGATCTCACTTTCTAGATCCATCAAGACTTCGCTACTTGGAAATCTTTCTTCTCTTCGTTCTCGATATCATCTCCATCGCATTAGCTTTTATTGCGATCAGGGCCGTAAGATTTTCTCCATTTGATTGGAGTTTTCAAATTGAGCACACCCTCCACATTTTGTGCCCCATTTCTACGATCTTATTCGTCAACTATATTTTTGACTTTTACAGAACCGATATGGCCCGATCTCTTTGGAGAATCCCGGCCAAAATGATTTTTACTTCCACAATTTCTTTCGTTGTCATCTCTTTTCAAATCTATCTTTTTTTTGGATTAGAAAACTTTATGGGCGATTATTTTGGAAGAGGAATTTTACTTGGAGTTGTTTTTGGCTTTTCTTTCTTTGCTTCCATTCACCGTATGATACTCCATAAAGTTTTTGAAAAAGTAAGAGAAAAAAGAAGTTATCTCGTTTTTGCCAACGAGAGAGAACTAAATGTTATAACCCAAGAAAATGAGCGGCATTTGGGAGTCAATCGTCTCAATCTCTGTATTGCCGGGGATTTGCCCGATTTGCCCTTCCGAATGAACTCCAATAAATATGCCGGGCTTCTCGTGGGAATGGATGTTCTACAAGATCCCAATTCCGTTAAAACCTTGATGAGCTTGAGACTCCATGGAGTGAAAATTTTTACCCTCCACGATCTCTTTGAAAAATTCTGGTTTAAAATCCCCATCTCTAATATCAAAGACCAATGGTTTGTGGTGGAAAGCGGCTTTTCATTACTTCATAACCCGGTAGGGCAAAAGATCAAAAGGGTGCTAGACCTTATTTTTTCAACGGGACTTCTTCTCTTTTCTTTTCCCCTCATCGTACTCATTTCTCTCATTCTAAAACTTACGGGAGGAAATGCACCCGTCATCTACCGCCAAATTAGAATGGGAGAAAGAGGAAAAAACTTTGTCCTCTATAAATTTCGTTCAATGTTTCCGAATGCGGAGTCGGAAGGTGCAGTATGGGCTTCAAAAGATGACCCACGAGCGACAAAATTTGGAAAACTGTTAAGAAAAACCCGCCTCGATGAACTTCCCCAATTGTGGAATGTTCTCAAAGGGGAAATGAGTTTTATTGGGCCAAGACCGGAAAGACCCGAATTTTATTCAGAGCTTGGAGAAAATATCCCCTACTATAATTTGCGCCATCTCGTTCGCCCCGGAATAACCGGATGGGCCCAAGTTTGTTATCCCTATGGAGCCTGTATCGAGGACGCTCTCGAAAAGCTCCAATATGACTTTTTTTATATTAAAAACTATAGCTTGATTTTAGATGTAAAGATTATAATAAAGACGATGAAGATCGTGCTGTTTGGAAGGGGGCGATAGCCTCAAATGGGTAAAATTTTAGTAACGGGTGGAGCCGGCTATGTGGGCTCACACGTTGTCAATATCCTCGGGAAAGCCGGCCATTCTCTTATCGTTATCGATAACCTCTCCTCGGGAAAAAAAGAATCCATTTTATACGGGAAATTCATTCATGCGGATCTTTCCCACGATAAAAAAATTGACGAAATTCTAGCTTGCGAAGATGTCGATGCTTGCCTTCATTTTGCAGGTAGTATCGTCGTTCCGGAAAGTTTTGAAAGGCCTTTAGACTATTACCAAAACAATACGTTCAATTCCCATAAACTCATCGCCTCATGCTCTCGCCACGGAGTTAAGGCCTTTATCTTTTCGAGTACGGCAGCCGTTTACGGCCATAACGAAAACGGGCAATGTAGTGAAAATGCTCCCCTGGCCCCTACAAGCCCCTACGGGCGCTCAAAGCTTGCAACGGAATGGATTTTAGAAGATGCCGCAAGAGTCGGCCATTTGAAACACGTTTCTTTAAGGTATTTTAATGTGTCCGGAGCCAGTGTCGATGGACGTCTCGGGCAAAACAGCCCACAGGCCACCCACCTTCTCAAGGTGGCCTGTGAAACGGCCATCGGCAAACGAAAAGGTATGGATATTTTTGGCACCGATTACCCCACATACGATGGAACCTGTATTCGGGACTACATCCATGTGGATGACTTGGCCAAGGCCCATCTCGACGCCCTCACTTACCTTCTGGACGGCGGGCAATCGGCCACCTTCAACTGTGGTTACGGCCATGGCCATTCCGTCAAAGAGGTGGTTTCCACCGTCAAAAAGGTGTCGGGAGAGGATTTTCCCGTTAGGGAATCCCGGAGAAGGCCTGGAGACCCCCCGAAATTGATCGCCATCCCACAAAAAATAAAGTCCGAGTTGGACTGGAAACCTCAATACGACGATCTCGAATTTATCATCAAAACAGCTTATGAGTGGGAAAAAAATCTTCTATCATCAAATTAGTTACAAAGAATGATAAAATGACAGAAAAGAGGATGAAAAGGGAAACGACAATGTCAAGTTTTACCGTAGTCCAATTGAGATATCTGCCATGAGAGAGAGAATACTCAAAATCGAGATCATTTTTCTCTTTTCTCTTTGTCTCCTCAGTACCCTTTGCTTCTATTTCCAAGAAACCCTACCGGATCACTTTCTCTCCATTTCATCAGAACATTCCGACATCAATTTTCTGACCTACGGCTTGACCTCCGCTCTCGTGGGCATCGAATACTTCTCGGGAATCTGGCTGGTTTTCCCCTGCATCTTTTTTTTCATGATCTACGGCCTCTTTTTTACCGAACGAACCCACCGCCTCGATACAGTTTTAATCCTTCCTCTCTTTTCCTTTTTCCTCATGCTCGCTCACCTTTTTTTTCCCGTCATGCTAGGTCAGGGTTTAAGCACCCTCATTCAAAGCCATATCCCATGGCCTTATCCATGGGCCCTCCTCATCCTTTCCCTCGCTCTTATTCTTTTTGGATGTTTTAGGGCCTCGCTTTTTAAACAAATACACTCGCTTTGGATCAAATTGGGCCCGCCCCCATCCTCTGCGCCAAAGTCCTCCCTTTCCGAGTCCCACCATACCATAAGACAATTTGGGAAATTACTCTTCCATCGCCCCAAAAAAGCCCCGGTTCAATCTCCTGGGGCAAACCAAATACAAAAAGAAAACCAAGAGAATGAAGGCCAAGGACAAGAAGAAAAAAGGGAACGAGAACCGATGGGCCCTTCACCCATCGCCAAACGCTCCCCTTTCAAAAGAATCGATTATTTAACCCCTAAAGAACTCGCCGCCTGTCTTTTCGACAAAGACGACGAGAGCGAGATCGGCCCAAGAGAAGAGTATTTTCACGAACTCACGGAAAAGATCGAAGATAAATTGAGCGAATTTAATGTGGACGCAAAGATCATCCACATTTTAAAAGGCCCCGTCGTCGATACCTTTGAGTTGGAGCTTGGAGAGGGGGTTCGCGTCGCCAAAGTGACCTCCTTATCGGAAGACCTTAGTTTGGCCCTAAGTGGTAGCCCCTTGAGAATCATCTATCCCATGGAGGGGAAAACGACCGTGGGGGTTGAGGTTCCCAGAAACCCTCGAAAAACCATTTTCCTCTACGAACTTTTAGGCTCCAAGGAGTTTCAGCAGGGGTACCAAAATATCCCATTGGCCATGGGGAAAAATTCTTTTGGAGATCCTTGCATCGTCGATTTGACAAAAATGCCCCATATGCTTGTGGCCGGTGCCACGGGGGCCGGAAAATCCGTCTTCATCAATACCCTGCTCCTTTCTATTTTGGTCAAAATGCCTCCGGAAAAATTAAAATTGATCCTCATCGACCCCAAACAACTGGAGCTTTCCCTTTACGCTTCCCTTCCCCACCTCGTCATGCCGGTCATCACCGATCCGTCTCGGGCCGTCGCCTCTCTTATGTGGGCCGTGGACGAAATGGAAAGGCGTTACACCCTCCTTTCCAAACTCGGGGTGAGATCCATCGATGCCTTCAATAAAAAGGTCAAGGAAGTCTCTTCCGAAACCCTCTCCACTATCGCAGATCTCTACGAAGGCATGGAAAATACGGGTTATGAACTTCCCTATCTCGTCATCATTATCGATGAATTTGCCGATCTCGTCCTCGTCAAAAACGGCAAGGCCATCGAAAGCTATATTTGCCGCCTAGCCGCCAAAGCCAGGGCCTGTGGGATCCACTTGGTGATCGCCACCCAAAGACCTTCTGTCGATGTCATTACAGGCCTTATCAAGGCCAATTTCCCGACCCGAATTTCCTTTCGGGTCAGCGCAGGTCAAGATTCGAGAACTATTCTCAACACCATCGGCGCAGAAAAACTTTTGGGCAAAGGGGATATGCTCTATAAGCACGGAATTGAAATGAGACGCCTTCATGCGGCCTTCGTCAACGAGGACAAAATTTGCGAACTGATCGATAAAATTTCGACGGACAATCCCCCTTTTCTCACAAAGGCCATCAACTATTTAAACTCGAAGACCTCGCCCCAAGAGGAGAAGGCCTCAAATGTCTCAGTGCCCCAAGACGGTACTTCCGATCCCCTTTACAAAAAGGCCCTTCAAATGGTTTTTGAACACCGCTTGGCCAGTGCCTCTCTCATTCAACGCCGTTTTAAAATCGGCTACAATCGGGCGGCCAATCTCATTGAGGCCATGGAAACGAACGGAGTGGTCGGCCCTTCCCAGGGGGCCAAACCCAGGGAGGTACTTCTGGAATCCCTTGAGGATTTTGAACCATCCGAACAAAAAAGAGAAAAGGGAAACGTCCACCCCTCTCAATAATATGCTGCTCTATGCTGTTAGGGGCGAAGCCCACGGCCTCTTTTCTCTTGCCTATCAAAGCATTTCCCCACATACTTCAATATAATCTTCATCTAAATTTTAACCAACGATAGCTTGGAGGAGCGAAAAAATGGCCAAAGAAAAATTTGATCGATCAAAACCCCATGTGAACATTGGAACCATTGGACACGTGGATCATGGTAAAACGACCCTAACGGCGGCAATCACCATCTGCCTTTCGGAACAATCCGGCGGTGAGGTGAAAAAATATGAGGACATCGATTCCGCTC
>JAPONP010000221.1 GCA_026713835.1 Bacteriovoracales bacterium | reverse complement strand
TACGGGTCACTTCGGCGTCTTTTTGTAGCCTTGCTTTCCCAAGGGTTTTCCGGGGCCTCAACTCCTTCGGTTCAACTCCCTGTTTTTGGGGGACGATTTTTGCATCCCCACATTCTTCGTACCCGGCGAATACCCGTGATTTTAACTCGGGTGACTATTTCATTTTTGGCATAATGGTCTTCGGTACTTGGGCCTGAATTCAACATCTCAGCGCAACTGCCTCCCCAGAAAATAGGCCAAAAATTCGGGACTTTTTCTCTGACTCTTTTTATCATCCCTTTTGAATTCGGGGGAAGTTTATGTAAATCGGGACTTGAACTACCGATTTACATAGATTCTCCTGGCAAGAGAATATGGCTCCGCCACAAAAGTATTATCATATTCAAACAAGAATTTGTAAAGGGCAACCAAGCGTTTTGGTCAGCTATGTGCCGTTTCCCCTCTCTTTTAAAGGAATGAGCGTTCTCACCTTTTTTGAATCCACGAGAAAAGAAGATGTCTTTTGTCGAAGGCGTAGGCGGTTTCAAAAACGAAGCCGCCCAAGAGAACAAAATACCACTCCACGGAAAAAGGAAGGGCGTTTAGAAGAATAAAAAGTACGGAGGGAGGGAGGAGGCGAAGGATGGAGGCCTTGAGCGGAGAGTGTTTTGGGTTGAAGCGATCCTCTAGACTTTGATTCGCATTTCTTATCAATTTGATAAAGGAATAGCGGCCGTGGGAAACCTTCCACTTACCCAAGACCATATAGTCTTTGGGGCCCTCATTCCAATAGAGATCGTAAGACCAAAAAAAACCCACGGTCAGACAAAAAAAGCTATGGATGCCGGAAAAGATGAGGGACAGGAGGACAAAAACCACAAAGAGTGAGAGAAGATAGATTCTTTCTTTTGGATCTTGAAATAATTGCTTGAGCGTCATTGCCGTGGATCCCTTGGTTTAAAGCTTAGCGGAAGAGGAGTTCGTCGATTTCATGGGCCTTTTCAATTCCTACGATGGGAAAATCCACCAGATCTTGAAACTCTTTCGCCATCCTTTTAGAAGAGATGAGCCTCTTGTATTGAAGCCTCTCCATCTCCTTAATTCTCATCTGGGGCATGGGCACACTTCTCACCTCTCCCGTTAGACCCACCTCTCCAAGCAAGATCGTATCGTCCGGGATGGGGATTTTGCGAAGAGAACTCAAGATGGCCGCCAGGACGGCCAGGTCGGCCTCGCGGGTTTTAAGCCGGATGCCGCCGACGATATTGGCGTAGATATCGCTAAAGGAAAGGGGAGTGTCGAAATACTTTTCCGCCACGGCCACCAGCATGGCCAATTGCCCGGAGTCGATCCCCTGGGCGGTTCTTCTTCCAAAACCGTTTTTGTTTTCGATGACCAAGGCCTGGGTTTCGATAAAAAGAGGTCTAGAGCCCTCGACGATGCAACTGATGCTTCGACCGTAGGAGTCCTTGGAGAGTAAGTCCAAGAAGTACTTGCTGGGATCGGCCACCTCTCTAAGGCCAAGTTCCGTCATCTCAAAAATGCCCACTTCGTTGGTGTTGCCAAATCGGTTTTTGATGGATCGAAGGATTCGGTAATGCCCTAGAGGATCGCCTTCAAAATAGACGACCGCATCCACCATGTGTTCCAAGACCTTGGGGCCTGCGATTTGGCCGTCTTTGGTGATATGGCCGATGATGACGGAGGTGATGGAGTGGGCCTTGCAGTAGTTTAGAATTTCGTAGGTGACTTCTCTCACCTGGGAGACGGTTCCCGGAGTGCTTTGAAGGTGGTCGCTGCTCGTGGTTTGGATGGAATCGAGGACGAAATAGGATGGCCTTAGGGATTTCAGGGTTTCCCGTATCTTTTCCCAGTTGGTCTCATTGAGGACAAAAAAGTTTTCGCTATCGATTCCAAGCCTCTTTGAGCGATCGGCCACTTGCCCTTCGCTTTCTTCTCCGCTCACATAGAGAATTTTTTCCGATGGGGCGATATGCCCGAGCTTTCCGCACACTTCCATAATCAAGGTGGATTTTCCTATTCCGGGGCCGCCGCCAACGAGGAGCAACGAGCCCCTGACGAGGCCTGAACCCACCACGCGGTCAAACTCGCCGATACCCGTGGCAACTCTCTCGTAGGCACTTTGGGAGATTTCCCCTATGGGTTTCGGCCCATTTGAATCCCTCGTAGGCCTTTTTTTTCGGTCGATCACCTCTTCTTGAAACGAGTTCCACTCCCCACATTGAGAGCAACGCCCAACCCATTTGGGCTCTACATGGGCGCAGGAAGAGCAGACGAATTGGCTCTTGTTTTTCATGGCAAAATCTCCCCTACCCCAAACCTTCTTCTTGCAAGAAAGAAGGAAAAGTTTGGAAAGCTAAGAGGTTGAAATAATGTCTTCATTTCATCATCTCGTAAAGTTCTTTTTCCGATAGGATTGGGATTTTTAACTCGAGGGCCTTTTTGGTCTTGGTCGATGTGGAGTCTTTATCGTTGCTCACGAGAAAATCGATAGCCTTGGAAACGGAACTCGAAGTCGTTCCCCCGTGGCGCTTGATATCCCTTTCGATCTCGCTTCTCTTTTTGGAGAGAGTGCCCGTGATGACGATTTTTTTTTGGGCCAAGATTCCTTTTGGGGAAGGGGCCCTTTTGATTTTAAGTCCAAGGTCCACGAGTTCATCTATGATTTTCCATTTCGACGAGAGGGATTTGATAAATTCCGAAGACGATTTTTGGGCAAAGGATTCCACCTCCATAAGATTTTCTTCCGTCATCTTTTTTAATTTTTTAAGGCTATCGAATCCGGCCCGCACCACCTTTTCGCATTTGTGGTAGGCCCCGCCGGAAAGACCGAGGGCCGAAAGAAAGGTGATGAGATCGACCCGTTTTGACTTCTCAATTTCCAAAAGGATTTTGGTGGCGAGCTTTTCCTTTGTCTTATCCAAAGTGAGAAGGGACTCCTTATCCAATTTGTAGAGGTCGGGGATATTTTTCACAAGACCTTTTTCAAACATGGCGTGGAGCCTTTTTGAGGAAAGATCGTCGATGCCTATTTTTTGAATGTAGTTCAAGATGGTTTCCCTTATTCTTTCCCGGCATTTGGGATTCGGGCATATCAAGTGGATGTCGCGGGTTTTGAGCTTTGACTTACAGGACGGACAAAGTTTTGGAACTCGAAATTTTCGGGGCGACGATCTTACGACACCCAAAAATTTGGGGATCACTTCTCCCGATCGGATAATTTCAATCTCGTCATCCACCTTGAGATTGTGCAATTTGACTTGACCGTAATTATGGAGCGTGACCCTCGAAATTTGGGCCCCACTGAGATGGACGGGGGTGACATCGGCCACGGGAATGAGGTTCCCGTTTCTCGAAACCGACCAGATGATTTCACGGATGGATGTCTTTTTGCTCTCTCCTTTAAACTTAAAGGCCAGTTTAAATCTTGGGTGATGGGCCGTGTTCCCAAGTTTTTTGTGAAGGGCGAGATCGTTATGGGTAAAGACGATCCCATCGATGAGATAGGGGCCTTGGGCCATAAAGGATTTGGCCTTGCCGATGATCTTTTCGATTCCGTCTCCGTTTCGGTGAAGTTCCATTTGGGGAATGGGAAGACCAAGGCCCTTGAGACACAAAATCTTGTCCCATTCCGTTTCAAAATCCAATTCATCTTTGTGGCCCATGATCTCAAAGGCAAAAAAACCGAGGTAGCGGCAAAGTTCGATATTTTCTTTGCGGCCTAGAAGTCCGGCCACGATATTTCTTGGGCTCTTCGGCCTTTCGAGCCCAAGGTCGGCCATCTCTTGGGAAAGGCCCAAAAAACTTTCCTCATCGCAATAGAGTTCCCCTCTGATTTCACAGTTTGTGACATCCAATCTTTTGGGAATATCTTGAATCCACCGAACCTTTTCCGTGATATCTTCTCCGAATTGCCCGTCTCCTCTCGTCTTGCCCACTTCGAGAACTCCATCCTTGTAGAGAAGAGAGCAACTGGAGCCATCGATTTTATAGGTGGAGACCACATCGTTGGATCCCCTCCACTTTTCGAGTTCATCCCAAAGGTATGTCTTGTCTAAAGAGAGCATCCTCTCATCGTGCTTGATCTTTTGAGAGGATGTGGGTTTGGTGCCCACGATGTCCAAGACGTGGCTTGTGGGGTCGAGGGACTTGAGTTTTTCTTCCAAAAGATCGTATTCGTGATCCGATATTGTGGGACGCCCCTGGTAGTAGAGGGCCTTGTATTCAAGAATCTTATTTTCAAGTTCTTTTTTTTGATTTACCATGGGGGGCCCTCCCGATTAGACGAGATGGGCCGGGCTTCGTCAAGAGGTAAAATGATGGGTCGATTTTTGACTTCATCCCAAAGGGCCTACTTAAAGCTCATAGGATTTTTCTTTGCGATGGCCTTATTGGCCAGGACGGCCTTTTTTTGTGGGTTTTACGCAGACGGCTCTTCTGCCAAGATCGCATCCCTTCTCAAGGCCTTTTATCTTGGGCTCAAATTCGATTTGCGGGTCTCCATTATGATCGCCTTTCCCGTCGCCGTTTTTTCCCTAGCGGCGAGGAGAAAATTTTTAAGCTGGAGAGGATGGCCCAAGTTGTCCTCGATTTTCTACACCCTCGTTTCGGTTTTGATCCTTGGGGTTTACGGTGCGGATTGGGGCTATTATTCCTACCTTCGCACGAGGCTCAGTGCCAGCGTGATCGAGCTTATTTTGGAAGACCCCCTGGTTTCCCTTAGGATGGTTTGGGAATCCTATCCCGTGGTCACGGGTGCTTTACTTTTGACGGTCGCGAGTTTTTTCATCTACCGCTTCTTGAAAAGAGTGATCTTTAACTACGATATGGGTCTAAGGCCTGCTCCCCGAAAGCTCTCTTTGGCCCTCATCATCCTTTTAAGCCTGGCGGGTCTCTACGGAAAGCTGGCCTATTATCCTCTCCGGTGGAGTGAGGCCTTCTTTGCGAATGATCGCTTCGTCGCCTCCTTGGGTCTTAACCCCATTCACTACTTTTTCGACACCTACAAAAACAGACAAAAAGGCCATGATCTCGCCTTGGTGAAAAAGTATTACCCCGCCGTGGCCAGGCACCTGGGAGTCATGGATCTAGATGAAAAGAATTTGAATTTTAAAAGAGTGCAGCCCCCTACCCCCCTGGGAGATTTTGCCAAAAAACCAAACGTCATCGTCTTCGTCATGGAATCCTTAACGGCCCATAGGATGGAGGTTTTTGGCAATCCCACGGGTGCGACGCCTTTTATGGATGAGACGGCCAAAAAGGGGATGCTCTTTACCAATTTTTACACCCCGTCGGAAAGCACAGCCAGGGGCATCTTTGCCCTCATCACATCGGTTCCCGACGTGAATAGGGCCGGCTCATCGTCACGAAATCCTCTCATCGTGGAGCAAAATACCGCCTTCAATGCCTTTGCCGGTTACGAGAAATACTTTTTTATCGGAGGAAGTGCCAACTGGGGAAATATCAGAGGGATTTTAAAAAATAATATAGAGGGCCTTCGCCTCTTTGAGGAGGGGATGTACGACTCCCCTCGGGTCGATGTTTGGGGACTGTCCGACTACCATCTCTTTTCGGAGGCGTTTGAGATATTGAGTAAGGCCAAAAGTCCCTTTATTGCCGTGATTCAATCCTCGGGTTTTCACAGACCCTACACGATCCCCGAAGACCGGGGGGAGTTTGAGGTGGTAAGCGATCCAAAAATCGATATCAAAAAATGGGGATGGAGTTCTCTCGAAGAGTATAACTCCATGAGATTCACCGATTACGCCTTCGGTGAATTTATGAAGAGATTTCAAAAATCCCCCTTTTCTCAAAACACCCTCACGGCCCTCTTGGGAGACCATGGCCTAAGAGACAGTGGCTCGAACAATTTGACTCCCACCCAAATCAAGTTTGCAACGGAGCGGTTTCACGTTCCCTTGATCTTCCATTGGCCAAGCTATCTTGGGCCTCGTCTCAATAAAACCGTGGCCTCTCAGGTGGATGTTCTTCCCACATTGGCCGCCATGACCGGCCACCCCTTTTTCAATACGGGCATGGGTCGAAACCTTTTCGACAAAGAGTTGATGGAGAAATCCCCCTACACCATGAGCTATGTTTACTACAAAAATCCCCATCAAATTTTTCTTTTTGGCCGGGATCATTTTGTGACGGGAACTCCCGAAAAGGTGGACTCCCTTTTCGATTTGAGAGCAAAGACGGCCCCCCAAAATAGCAAGGATTCTAACGGGGCCCTCTTTGAGGAAATGGAGCATCTCACGAACGGGCTCTATCAGTCCTCCCAATACCTCCTCTACCACAATCGTAGGGAGTAGGGCGGCACCATTCAGTAGGATTTTTTTAAGCGAAGCAGGGCCTCTTTGAACTCGACCGGCATCTTTTCGCTCGTCGGGGTGAAATCGATATTATGAGTCTTGAGATCGCCGTTTGGGAGTTTGCTCATAACGCCGACACTCATGTAAGGCTCTCCTTCGGGATCGTGGGTTACGGTAAAAATGTTTCCCAAATGACAATAGGATGCTCTAGGCCTTTCATATTTGTCGGGATAAAACTTCCCGTCGGTAATGGTTCTACTCACCTTTCCGGAAGAGGGTGATGAGACGAGATAGTGGCGGGTACTGCCCACCGTTTCATGGCCTATACTGTACTCTACCTTTACGGACTTATTGTCCGGGCCTTGGAAGGAGGCCTGATATTTGCCGTTGATATCGGGGCATTGGGAATGGTCTATTGAGGCTATTTTGCGCATAAGTCGCGTCGGCTCAAGCTCGTATGGAATAAGGCCCCCAAGGGAGCTGATCCTATTTTTGTGAGTGTTCTTATGTCCCGTAGAGCAAGCTGCCAGGAGCAGGGAAACGAGCAAAGTGAAAAGCGGGTAAAGTTTCATGATAGGTCTCCTAATAAATAAAGTTTTTTTAATATCGCAGGGTAAAAACACCCCCAAACACCAGTTTAGCATGTTTTTCCAGAGGGATAGGGATATGACGGCAAAAGGGTAAAACCGTCCTTGAAAATAGTTGGTCTTTTGGCCCTAAAAAATGTTGACCTTCCCCACGGAACCCTCTATTCTGGGCCCTACCTTAAAAATTGGAAGGTGGGGGAACCCCCTTTTCGTTTTTTGGTTTTTGTATGGATCATGGGCCCGGGAGAACTCCTCCCGAGTCGGAATGGTCGATACCTACAATTGAATAGCAGTGAATAGATCCACTTGGGCTTCGGCTCAAGTGGAGAAGAAGAGAGAAGACGAGAAGGGATCCGTTTTGGCAAAGAACCGGGAACTCAAATGGAGACATTTATTTTTTCGAAAATAGATTTCTCTTCCCGGGATGCCTTAACTAAGTCAAACCGACGATGGGAAAAAGGGCGCAAGCATTTTTTCTCGTTTGTCGGATGCCTTTGAGAGGACTCATTTGGAGTTCTTTTTTCGATTCCAATAAAAGAAAAAAGCACAGAATCAATCTTTAAAGAATTTGATTTTCTTGGAGAGTTTGATCCTGGCTCAGAACGAACGCTGGCGGCGTGCCTCATACATGCAAGTCGAACGAGAAAGCTCTTCGGAGTGATTAGAGTGGCGCACGGGTGAGTAACACGTAGGCGACCTACCTTTTAGTGGGGAATAACCAGTGGAAACGCTGGCTAATACCACATATTCTGGTCGACATTG
>JAPONP010000220.1 GCA_026713835.1 Bacteriovoracales bacterium | reverse complement strand
CTAGCAAAAACTGTAATAAAGGCAAGGTAACTGTTCTCCACCCGGATAAGATTGGTAGGAGGCAACGAGGAGCGACCGAGGCGTGCTTCCTGCACGTCGCAGGAAAGCGACGAGGCAGTCGACTGCCAAGATTGCCGGGGAGTGAGCAGTTACAAGCAAAAACCCATGGTAGAGAGGATTTTCCCGTGATAATATCGACTCTATGGGGCCCCCTTCCTCTTCCAAACTCATGAGGCTTCTGGGCACAGAAGATGAAAATTTTTATCGACTGGGCCAAGAGGATAAAAAGGCCTATTCCTACGCCAGGCGCTCCTTTCTCGACAATTTGTCCCATTTTTCCTCCCCACTGCTTCAAAAACTACTGGGTGGAGGCCTTGAGGCCTTGGCCTTGGCCTTGCTCAAACGCCATCGGGATATGGGACAAAACCTCAAGGCCTATGCGGAAGGTCTTGAAAGGCCTTGCGAAAAGGTCTTCGCCACCTTTCTCCTTCCGGAACTCTTCTCTTCCTATGGCCTATTGACCCCCAATATCATGGCCCCACTCCTAGGCTGCTCGTCCCTTTTCTTTAGATCCACAAGATCCCCCGGCCCCCCTTCCAAGGCCTCATCCTCCCCCCGGGGGATCACCCACTTTAGACTCTTGGATATCTCCCTTTCCGATAGCTTTTCCAAGTACGCCCAAACGATTTTGTTTTCATTTCCCAAACAAAAGGTCTTTTTTTTCACGACCCTGGGAATTCCCTATCCCTCTTTGACGGCCATGAACGAATCCGGGATCACCTTGGCCCTGCACCAAAAGCCCGGCAAATTCTTTTCCCTCAAGGGAACCCCCATCATGAAATTGGCCAAGCTCATCATCACCGAGGCCAAAAACCGGGAGGATATCGAAAAGATCGTGAAGGAAAACCCCTCCATGAGCAGTTGGGGACTCTATCTTGGGCTCAAAGAGGAGGTCTTGGAAATCGATGTGATAGGGGATCGCCATTGGATCACCTCCCACCCCCTCCCCGAAGGAAAGGCCCTTTATTTTTGCAACGAAGGGCCAAAGGAAACCGACACCCATAAGATCATTCCCTACGGGTTCGACGAATACAACCGAATGAGACGGGAGATCGTCGAAGATTACCTGGCCCGCGAGTCCCAAAAGGGCCCTCTAAGCGAAGATATCATTTTAAAGGGACTCACCCTCCCCCTCGGAGAAAAAACCGTCTGCACCTCCCGCTGGAAGCAATCCCCTCTGTCCCCCCATACCGTGGACAGTTGCGCCCTCAACCCCGTCGAAAACCGGGCCTTGCGCCTTAGGGGGAAGGCCCCCAAAATCCTAAAGCGGGGATACGAAACCTATTCGGATTGCTTTGGGTCTCCGAGATCCCAAGGCCACGACGAAAAGGGCCGAAAGGATCTCGTCCATTGGGAACAAGGCCTTGAACATCTAAGCGAAGCCATGGCCCATTTCAGGGGGAAAAAGACCAATGCCCTCTTTCACTCCCTCCAAATGGCCGAGGAGTGTTATGGGGGTTGGCCCGAACAAAAGATCGTCCACTTCTACCGAATCGTCTTTGAGTATATCTTTCTCAAATCCGCAAGAGATGAAAACATTTTACTGGAAGACTTTGAAAAACTTCTGGGACAATTGCCCCCTTACCTCAACGAACAATGCAAACTCTTCATCCTTCGCCTCCATAAACTTCTCAAACTCCCCCCCCCTGACCTGACCCTCGAACACGAACAACTCAAAAGGATTTGGAAGGGAGAGTCCAAGCTCCAGGAGAAGATTTTGAGAGGCAAGCGATTCCTCTATATCCCCAAGCCGGAAATTCTCGACATCATCTACCCCTTTACCTCGTAGAGAGAAGGGCCTTCTTCCTCATTTTGGCCTTCTCCTCTTCCGAGCGATTGAAGCTCCCCTCATAAACGGCCTTTTCCCAGTCCCCATAGACGGGATTGGGAAAGACGATAAAGCGATCGCCAAATTCCTTTCGCCTCTTTTCCACGGCCTTCTTGCGATCCTCCAGGGAAAGATCGTCGAAGTCCCCGTGAAAATCCGAAAGGTTGTCTCCAAAAAGTAAGACGATGCGATGGGTTTTGGCCACCCTCCCCCGCCTTTCGATCTTGGACCTATCCTTTTTGCGAAGAATCACATACTCGGGGTTCACGGGAAGGCCTGCCCTTTCCAAATTTTTGATGGTGGCCTCTCTCCTTGCGCCCTGATCCTTTCGGTTCGTGATATAAAAGATATCCACCCCTTTGGAAGCGGCATAACGGAAAAAATCCACGGCCCCGGGAAGGGGTTTCGCCTGGGCCTTTTCCACCCATTTCTTCCAACCGACGGGATAGCCCTTTCCCGTCATAATGGCCTCCACCTGATAGGGGGAATTGTCCAAGGCCGTCTCGTCCACATCCACCACCAAGGCCCTTTTCTTGCCCCCCTTTCCCCGCGTCCTCAAATCCTCATCCAATCTCATCTTGGCCACATTGAAGGCCTGATGGGAAAGGGCGATCATCTCCCCTGAAGTTCGATGCCAAAGAGTGGCATTGACGGATCTTTCCACGGAAGCATGGGGGAAACGTGGGCCCATCATGGAACAACCCACGGAAAAAAGGATCGAAAGAAAAAGGGCGATCCCTTGCAAATAGAAAACATTCATTTTTGACCTCCTCAAATCAAACCTATATAAAATATCCCGACTCATCCAAGGCCTTATTGGCCAGTCGATCACAGTACTCGTTTTGGGGGTGGCCCCCATGGCCTTTGACCCAATGGAACCCCACCGCCTTAAACCTTTCCACCAATCGATCCAAGTTTTTCCAAAGATCCAAGTTTTCGGGAGCGCCCCCGTCCTTTTTTCGCCATCCCTTGAGTTTCCATCCCTTGATCCACCGATTCATGCCATCCACAAGGTACTTGGAGTCACTGTAGAGAAAGACCCGAACCTCCTCGGGGGAAGGTCTTTCGGCATCACCTTGACAATAGGACCCCAAGGCCTCAAAGGCCTGGGCGGCCGCCTCCATCTCCATGCGGTTATTGGTGGTGTTTATCTCCACGCCGCTGGCTTCAAAGAAAACGCTTCCCCGAAAGTCTTGCCCAAAGCTCGCCCAGGCCCCGGGCCCGGGATTTCCCCGACAGGCCCCGTCGCTAAAGAGGGCAAAGCTCTTTTCATCGACGATTTCAGGAGGAAGGGGAAAGTCCAGGCCCTTCGCCCCCTCGCTCCCGTCCGCACCGATCTTAAAGGAGTTCCCCCCTTCCCGTCCCTCAAGCCTTTGTTCCAAGGCCCGGATGAGACCCAAAGACCCGGGATCCCCTGCCAATTCCGTCCTCATCTCCTTGAGGTAGAGGACAAAACGCTCTTTTATTTTTTTTGAAGGTCGCATTTGAGTTTTAAAAACCTCCGCTTGCCAATTTTTAACACCTTCCCATCGCTGCCGGGGCCCGGCACGAAGAAGGGATCGACCATTTTTTCCCCCTCCACAAAACCCACTCCCCCCTGGGAGAGGGTTCTTCGGATCTCCCCCTTGGAGGCGAAAAGACCCGATGAAGCGAGGATATCCATAAGAACATCCTTCGATCCATAAGGGCAAGTGGGCATCTCGTCCGGGATTTTCTTTTGGGTAAAGACCCTATCGAACTCCAGGGATTTTTCCCGTGCCGTCTCCTCCCCATAAAAGAGGGAAACCACCCGAAAGGCCAACTCCTTTTTCATCTCCTTGGGATGGGTTTTCCCGCCCTCAAGCTCCTTTACCTTTTCCTCATATTCCTTACGGGGTAAGCGGGCCAGGTATTTAAAGTATTCCGGCATGAGTGCGTCGGGGATGCTCATAAGCTTTCCGAACATATCGAAGGGGGCATCGTCCACGCCAATGTAATTGTCCAAAGAAGAACTCATCTTCTGGGCACCGTCTAGGCCTGTGAGAAGGGGAAGTAAAACCGCACACTGGGGACGCCCACCCGCATTTTTTTGATAATCGCGCCCCATGAGCACGTTGAACTTTTGATCGAGTCCCCCCAATTCCACATGGGCCTTCACCATCACCGAATCGACCCCCTGGAGGATGGGATAGAGGAGTTCGTGAACCCCTAGGGGATGGCCCTCGTCGATTCTCTTTTTGAAGGTTTCATGGGAGAGGAGTTTGGCCACGGTGGTTTGGGTGGCCCAGGAGATGACCTGGGTGAGATCCACCCCCTCAAACCATTCGGACTGGCGGCGAAACTCGGTTTTATCCGGATCCAAAATCGCAAGGAGTTGCCTCTCATAGAAGGCCCCGTTTTCTCTCACCTGCTCTTCGCTCAAGGGAGGGCGGGACTTATCCCGTCCCGTAGGGTCTCCGATCCTGGCCGTGTAATCCCCTACGATCACCACCCCCCGGTGCCCCAGGTTTTGAAAATCCCTCATCTTCGTATAGGGGATCAAATGCCCCAAATGAACGTCCGTTCGGGTGGGGTCGATGCCGCATTTCACCCTCAGGGGAGTGCCCGTGGACAAGGAGCGACGAAGCATGGAGAGAAATTCCTCCCGGGGAGTGATCTCCTCTGCGCCAAACTCCAAAAGGGCAAGTTGTCTTTTGAACTCCTCTTCCAATTCGTCGGGATCGGTAATGGGACGCAACGCTAAAGACATGGACACCTCGCAGGGAGCATTCTATAGTGAATACCCTCCCAAGACTAGAGACGAAGACAAAAAAATGGGTCGTTTTTCCATCAAAGTTTACAAAGAGTATTTTAACTTTGCCTGTGCCCATTTTATGATGTTTACGGATGGGGGGCGAGAACCCCTCCACGGCCATAACTACCGAGTCCGCTTACAAGGGCACGGCCCTTCTCTTGAGGGGGACGTGGTCTTCGACTTTCTCCACATTAAGCCCATCGTCAAAGAGATTTGCGATGTCCTCGACCACAAGCTGATCCTCCCGGAAAAGGCCCCGGGCCTAAGCTTTGAAGACGATGGGGCCCAAAATGTCAAAATCCTCACCAAAGACAGCTCTTTTAGCATCCCAAGGGCCGACATCGCCTTTGTCCCCATCGCCAATACCTCCGTGGAACTCATCGCCGCCTATTTCGCAGAGGAGATTCAAAAGAGGGCCTTGGACTCCCACGGATTTCGCTTTAGCTCTTTGGAGGTGGAGGTGGAAGAATCCCCTGGCCAGTCGGCCGTTTTTGCCACGCCCTCATGCGAGAAAGGGGATTTTTGAACTCGATACTTTTTAAGATTTTATGACTCTATCTCATTTCGTTTTTGCTAAGGACGAAGTTCCCCATATATAAAACATTGTGTCGGCCCGATATTTGAGCATAACTTTCCCCGATGGGAAAATGGCCTCTATCCTCGCCCCTAGACCCTTTTTGGTAATAACCCTGTCGCCCACGCAATATGAGAGTTGACCTTCTTCCACACATTCCCTGTCGGCCCAAAGTGAAAAAGGCATGGCCAAAACAGCTATCAATAGAATTTTTATCATGACATCTCTCCTTAGGTTTCGTTGGCTCCATTATGACCCCTATCTTTGCTTGTTGTTATTGATGCGATGTTTCAAGCCTTCAATGGCCCCTCTTTTTTCATAAACAATCGGCGGCCCCCGGGGCCTTTGAGTGGCCCGGGGCGGGTTCAAGAGAAGCAGCGCTCCGTGGACAAATTTAAACGCTGCGACAATGACGGCAAAAAGGACATGGGGAATTGAAAGTCGAATGCAAAATTCATTTTTTGATGGAATGTTTTTGGGCGATCTCTCTGACTTGCTCTTCCGTCAATCG
>JAPONP010000219.1 GCA_026713835.1 Bacteriovoracales bacterium | reverse complement strand
TGCAATTGTGCCGGGCTTCGTCTTTAAGCAAAAAATGCCCTCAACGTGCCACAAGCACGCCTTCAGACATTTTTTGCTTTCATCCTTGCCGGGCACAATCTCGCTCGCTTTCATCACGAAGGTGGTTTTAGGATAGGCTCTTAAACAGAGTTTGAACCCGTTGTAAATTCAAGGCTTCGGCCCTAAGCGTTGTAGGGATGCCCCCTTCTTCGAGAATCTTGCTCGTGGGCCCTCGTCCGTAGAGGGGGGAGAGGACGGAAAGAATCTGCTTTCTCTTGTGAGCGAAAAGAAGGCCCACAAATTTTTGGAATTTTTGAAACTCCCTCAAGGGGATGGAGGGGGAGGGGCGGCGGCGAAAACTCAAAACCACGGACTCCACCTTGGGGGCAGGGAAAAAGGCCTTGGGGGAAACGGAGGCGAGCTTTTTGATGTGAAAATAGTTTTGCCCCAAGGCCCAAAGCCTCGAGGCCCGGTTTTTTGTCCCCTCCGGAGGGTGTATCTTTTCCCCCACCTCTTTTTGCACCATAAGGGTCATGGCCGAAACCTGGGGCAGGGAAAAGAGGCGGGCCGTGAGAGGCCCTGCGATTTGGTAGGGGAGGTTGGAGACGACCCAAATCCTTTCCCCCTTTTCAAAAGAGGCGGCGATGAGTTTGTCGTAGTCGCACTCCAGGGCACAGCCCGGGATCAATTGCCCTTCCCCGAGATGGGAAGAGAGGACTTGGGCAAAGCGGGGGTCTTTTTCCAGGGCCACCAAGGGTTTTCCAAGTTTTGAAAGGGGGGCGGTCAAGGCCCCGGCCCCGGGGCCGATTTCCAGGATGCCTTGGGAGTCTTTGGGACAATCGTTTATGATTCGATCGATAACGAACCGATCTTGGAGGAAATGTTGCCCCCAACTCTTTTTGGGCCTTGGGGTCTTCACTCCGTTTCCCGGATTTTAAACCTTGCCCCGGCATCCAAGGAGAGACATTGGGGAAAGGGCAGGCGTTCATGGAAACGGCGAAGCCCAAAATGGGCGATCATGGCCCCGTTGTCCGTACAAAACCGTGGAGAGACGAAATGGAGTTTATCCGAGGGGAACTCCTTTTGAAGGTGTCCTCGAAGCCTAGTGTTGCAGGCCACTCCTCCTCCCACGACAATGGGAAGATATACGCTCGATCCAACCTTTTTTATGGCCTGATGGAGCTTTAGGGAGAGGGCCTTGACGATGGCCCATTGGTAGCTGGCCAAAAGGTCTTTGATCTCGCCGGAAAAATCCTTTTGAAGGGTTCTCTCTCTAAGGCCCGGGTGTTCGAGCAAAAACGTGCGAAGGGCACTTTTGAGACCGCTAAAGGAAAGCTCGCAGCCGGGAGTGTCTTTGAGACCTATGGGAAAGGGATAACGGGATTCATCTCCCCCATGGGCCAAGCGATCGATGGCCGGGCCGGCCGGATAGGCAAGCCCCAAAAGGCGCCCTCCCTTATCGAAGGCCTCCCCGGCCGCATCGTCAACGGTCGTGCCCAAAACCTCAAAGCGGGAGGAGGAGTGGACGAGAAAGAAGAGGGAATGACCCCCGCTTATGAGAAGCCCCAAGTAGGGATAGTCCACCCTTTGATCCAGATGCACGGCTTCCAAATGGGCGTAGAGGTGATTGACGCCAATGAGGGGAAGGCGGTGGAGGAGGGCCAGGGTCTTGGCCCCACTCAGGCCCGTGAGAAGAGGCCCCAAGAGTCCCGGATGGGTGGTGACGGCGATGGCGTCCAAATCCTTTGGGGCCACGGGGGCGTTTTGAAAGGCCGTCTCCAAGAGAGGGCCGAGTTTTTCCAAATGATTGCGGGCCGCAATTTCCGGGACGACACCACCCCATTTGGCCAAAATCTTTTCATGGGAAAATTGCTCAAAAAAGTGAAGGTCTTTCACTTCTAGGCCTTTGGGGTCTCCTTCGAGAAGACAGATGGAGGTGTCGTCGCAACTGGTTTCAATTCCCAGAATAAAGGCCATGCCGTGTTTATACCCACATCACCCCTATTAGGGTAGCGTTATCGTCTCCAAGAGGGCCTTTTCTACGGAAAGGATTTTGAGATGATCGAAATGTTTTTCTTGCCCTTGATCGTAGAGGGCCTGCAAGGCCAAGCGAGGCCTTAAATATCGACTGAAGTATTTGAGCGAAGGGGAGGGATGTCGGTCGGACAATTTCACCTCTATGAGTGAATCCACCCGTTCGTTTTTGATGATGGCAAAATCCACTTCGTGTTTTTGTTTATCGGCCAAAAAGTGCAACCTTACGGACTCTCCCAAGGTGTCCTCCAAAAATTGGGTTTGGGCCAACAGTTGAGAGGCCACCAAATTTTCGAGCTTAGCCCCAGGCCCTCCTCGAACTTGGGACGTGTCGAAGAAATAGTATTTGGGAGATTTGAGCAAAGAGGAGGGGAGTTTACGAGTGAAGGGTAGAAGCTTGAAGACCACATAAAGATTTTCCAATATCTGGAGCCAGTGCTTGACCGTATGGGGAGAGACTTCAAGGCTTTGGGCCAAGGAGGCATAGCTTATGCGGCTTCCGACTCTTTGGGAGAGAAGTTCGATCAAGAGCTCTATTTTTTTTAACTCCCGAACCTTTTCCAAGTCGAGGATATCTTCTTTTATGATTTGATGGATATGGGATTTGTGCCAAAGTTTTAAAAAGGTGGGGTCTCCTTCGATAAGGGGTTCGGGAAATCCTCCAAACTCCATCAAGCGATCCAAGGCCTCCCGTTCTTTCCAGATTCCCGTTTCGAGAAGTTCTCCCAGCATCAGAGGATGGAGTCTAAAGTGGAAATGTCTTCCGGCCAAGGAGTCCCCTCCCTTTTTGAACGTCTCCATGCGCGCAGAACCGGTGACGATGAGGGGGGGCCCACTTCCCTTATCGTAGAGGGCCTTCAGCCAGGTTTTCCATTTGTCCATTTTATGGAGTTCGTCAAAGAGGACGGCCCGGACATCTTTAGGCCAAGACCTCTCCCTTATGGTCACCCGATCATCCGGGTCATCAAAATTGAGATAGACAAAATCCACAGGCGCAAAGAGTTTTTGAGAGAGGTGGGTTTTCCCCGCTTGCCTGGGCCCGCTCATGAGAATAATTTTTCCCTTGGGCACAAGATCGAGGATTTTTTGAGAGAGCATCCTTGGGATATTCATCATTCTATTATGCACTGAACTGCATTTTAGTCAAGACTAAAATGCAATTGGGTACATTTTAGTCCTTTCAATGCTGTTAAAGTATTGAAAATTCATTTTCGGGTGGATCGATCAGTTGGAAAGGGTTTCGAGGAGACCCTTGCCCCGGGCCGCTTCCTTGGACTTGGGGTATTGGGAGATAAGTTGCTTGAGAGAGCCTTGGGCCTCATCTTTTTGTCCCAACTTTTCAAAGGATTTGGCGATGTGGAGAAGGGCACTCGGGGCCTTGGAGGATTTGGGAAACTTGGTATAGACCTTGCTCAGATGAACCATGGCCTGTTCGTATTTTTTTTGTCGATAGTGGATGATTCCCAGGGCGTGATGGGAATAGGCCCAGCGGGAGGGGCGAAGATTTTTTTGTCCCAAGACCCGGAGAAAGAGATCCTTGGCCTTGGCATCCTTTTTCTTGTTGAAGAGGTCTAAGGCCTTCATATAGGTATCGTTTTTGGCCTTTCTTTTCTTTTTATTGGATTTTTTGAGACGAAGCTCAAGGTGTTTAGTGGCCTTGGAGATGAAGTCGGCCTGTTTTTGGCTTAGTTTTTCCACAGCGGCGAGTTTTTTTTCCATGACCCCAATCTTGGCCCCCAACTCTTCGAGGGATTTGATGCGCTCTTTTTCTTTGAGGAGAATCCTTTGTTTTTCTTCGTGCTGGGTCTCCTCCAATTGCCCGTAGATTTGGTTAAGGCGGTTTTCTTGCTCTTGGATTTTAAAATTTTGATCCGAACTTTGCTTTTGGAGGTGGGTGACCTGGACGCTTAAGGTATCCACGAGTTTTTCCCGGCGAATCTCTTCTGCGGTTTTGCACGACGATAGGGAGAGGAGGACGAGGAGGACGGATGCAAAGGGGAGGTGGTGGGTTTTAGTCGTCATTTTCGAGCTTTTTTACGCTGGAGATGAGTTCGGCCTTTTCCGAAAACTTTCTGGATAAAACGGCGTATTGCTTGGCCTTATTAAAATACTTTCTGCGATAGGCACTTTTGGCCTTGAGGTAATAGTACTCCGCTTTTCGGTAGGCATTGGGGGAAAGGGTCACGGCATTCACTTCCTTGGCCGCCAGGATGGCCTTGGCGGCCAAGCTCATCTCGAGTTTGGGCCTTGTCGTCGCCAACCCACAGCCCCCTCCCAAGAGCATCCCCACAAAGAGCCAAGAGGGCCATTTGGGGGATAGGGGCAGGGGGAGCGTAGAGAAACTCATCGTCGAGTACAACCCGGTTTATTATTTATTTAGAGAGGACTCTAAAATTGGCCCTTCGGTTTTTCTGCCAGGCCATCTCATCGTGTCCGTACTCCACGGGCTTTTCCTTGCCGTAGGAGGTGTGGGAGAGCCTAGAGACTTCGACGCCGAGAGAAGAGAGGTAGTTTTTCACCGCCATGGCCCTTCTGTCGCCCAAGGCCAGGTTGTACTCGACGCTGCCTCTCTCATCGCAATGGCCTTCGATTTCGACTTCCACACCGGAGTTATCCTTTAGAAACGAGGCATTGGATTCGAGAATGGATCGGGTTTCGCTGCTCAGTTGGGAAGAATTGAAGTCGAAATAGATCGTTTTGATTCCCCCCGCAGTATTGGAATCGGAATCTCCGTTGAGCTCCAGGGGCATATCGCCCGGCATTTTGTCACCGTAATCATCCCCTACGCCGGAGGTTTTTTTATCGGAGGAACTACAGCCTCCGAGGGCCAATGCCAGACCCAAAAGAACCGTGGACACCATCCTGATTGAAAAAATAGTCATTTTTGTCTCCTCTTTAATAATTTAAAGAACACAACGGCCTAAGGTCTATCGGCCCGGCCCGTATTCAAATAAGCCCTATTAAAATCCTTTGACCATCGGCATTTTTTGACCTTTTATTTAACAATTCTTGCGAAGTTATTGAAATTTAAACATAATTTCTTTTACTATAAAATAAATTTCTTTTAGATGGCTAAGAAAAATTGAAAAAATCGAAAAAGCTCATCCTCGGTTCCCTCCTTATCACCCTCATCCTTTTGGGATGGGGACAAAGGGTTGTGGGGGCCAAGGAGATGAGAACCCTTGAGGGGCAAGTGGAGTTCACTTACGGGAAGATGTCTTTTGAGATTCACGGACACTCCTCTGAACTCCGGGCCATGAATGCGGTGAAGATGATGCTTCAAGAGGATGAGGGGGTGAGGGATCTACTCGACTATTTTCGTTATGAACCGAGGGGAGTCGTCCACTTCTTTTTGGACGAAAAGGCCAAACAGGCCAATGGCTCTGCGGGCCTTTTCCCCCATAATCTCGTGACCCTCCTGGATTTTCCCCCCCTCTACTCCGGGCCCCTCACCGTGGCCCATCGGTGGGTGAACCTTCTCGTCATCCACGAATTGGCCCATATCATTCACATGGAACAGACACGGGGGTTTTTCAGAACCCTCGAGACCGTCTTTGGCTCCGTCATCCGCCCCGGGGCCCTCGTTCCCCGTTGGATATCCGAGGGAGTGGCCGTGTGGGCCGAATCCCGTTTTTCCAGACTGGGACGTCTCCATAGTTCCCTTCACGAGTATCAACTCTACCGAAAACTGAGGCGTTTAAAGGATGGGGAAATAGGTCGTTTGGATCATCTCGGCGAATATCCTTTTGGAGGTTTTTCCTATTGGGTGGGCGGGTTTTTTATGGATGATCTGGAGACGAAAAGACCCGGTTTCATCCGTTGTTTTGTGGAGAAAAATTCGGGTCTTCTCCCCTTCTTTGCGGATAGGGCCTTTCGGGCCTGTGGGGGACGGGGGGTGCGGGAATTATTTGGGCAATTTCGCCAAGATTTTATCCGAAATTACGAGCAAAGATGGGGAAAGGGAATGGACTCCAAGGGGATCGCACTCCCCCATGAAGATCAAATCTCATGGTTTACGGGAACGGCTTTGGTGGGTACGGTTCTCTACTACGTTTTTTGGGAAGAGGACGAGCCCTTTGTGGGGGCCTTTGATGGGGCCGGCGGGAGCTTTCGCTCTTGGAAGGCCCCGGCTTCCATCGAACACCTCTCCTACGAATCTTTGGGGGGAGGGGCCAAGACCGTCACCGTTCGCCTTTCCCCAAGGACTTCCAAGGAGGAAAAAAGAGAGGTCTATCGCCTTGGGAAGGAGGGTTTTGTGAAGGTTTTGGATCAAAAATCCCCCTATGAGTTTCATTTTCCGGGGGGAAAGGTTCTTTTTCGCTATGGATCTTGGCGGTGGACGATCGTAAGGGAGAAAGAGGGGAAGGAAGAAAAGAAAAGGGAACTTCCCCCAGGCCTTTGGGTCCTTCGTCCCGAAGCCCATGGAGGCAAAATCTTTTTTAAATTGGCCAATGAGCAAAGCGACGAGGCCTCTCTTATGGAACTCGATCCATCGGGGCTTGAGATGAAAAGGAGGGGCTTCGGGCTTTCGGGCAATACCTTTTTTGCCGGAAGTTGCGGCGAAAAAGTCTATCTCAGTGAGGTGCGGGGGGAGGGCACGACTCTTACGACTTTGGGGCCGGCCTTGGGACAAAAAGAGGAGGAGAGGCCTCGCTACCTTTTGCCCGGATCCCGAGACGAGGGCCTGATCTATGCCCATTTTTCCCCTAAGGCCGTCTTCGTCTTGGATCGCCAAGGCCCTCGTTTCGATCTTCGAGGTTGCGGGCCCTATCTCAAAGAATTTGGGGAAAAAAGAAGACCCCATCCCCTTCCTTCATGGGAGCTTACGGGACACCCCCATTACAAAGACCCATCCTCTTCCAAGGCCTTTCCGAGGGCCCGGCATTTTGTCCCGAGGTATCGGTATTTTTCTTATTCTTCCGGGGATGGGGGCGAGGGTTCGAGAAAGGTTGGGGTGCAGACGGCCTTGAGCGATCCTCTCGGAAGACATACTGTGGATTTGAACCTCCACTACGATTTATCGACCCGGGATGGACAAGGGGGTCTGATCTACACTTTTTCAAAAGATCGTTTTTTTTGGGGCCTTGGGAGAGAGAGAGGTTTAGACCGATCTTTAAGGTCTTCCACCGAGATTTCAACGGATTGGATCAAGGCTTTTGTGGGGCGCAAGTGGGCCAAAGGTTCTTGGCTCTACCGCCCCGAACTTTCCATTAAAAGGGGCAAGCAGGAGATGGGCGACCTCTCTTTTAGAGAGGAGGAATACGAGTTTTTCCAAGAGCTTTTTTGGAAGAAAAAACGCCGCCACCAGTTCGTGAACCATTTGGATTTGAGATCCTCTATCTCCTACTCCAAATACCCCCATCTCTTTTATGATGATTGGACGTTGGAGTTGGGCCTAGAGTTTGGACTCAACTACGATAGAAGGTGGAGGTCTCTTTTTCGCTTTGGCTCTTCCCATACCTTCGTGGGCGATGAGGACGGTATCGGGGTGGATTTTCCCAAAGGGCAAACCCTCTTTCACAACTTTTTTGGCCTTGGGGGAATCGATCTCTACGGGGAGAGGATCGATTCGCTCGGTCTCAATCTCTACCGGAGGCTGGGGACCCCCTACGCCCAATGGGGCCTTTTTCCCCTCCGGTGGACTGAGGTGGGGGCCTTGGCCGGGGTGGATTACGTCAAGGCCTCTCGGGTGGTGATGGACGAAACCCAAGATTCTAGGGCCCACTCCCTCTACGGGGGACTGAGGGCCCGTATCAAGCTCTTCTATTCCCTGGACACCACGGTTTATTTCCTCAGGGCCTGGGATCGCCTAGGACCTTCAACGAGAGTGGATCATAGGATTTTTCTTGAGGCGAGCTTTTGAATGTTGCCGCTCCCTAGGACAATGTACTAGGCCCTTGACGGGGATGGCGCAGGATCATAGGCTCAAGCGACCATGTCCTCTTCCGATCCTTTGCTTTCTTCCGACTCCACTTGGGCCTTTATCGCCATCGGTTCCGAACTCCTAAAAGGGGTTTGCGAAGACGAAAACGGGCCTTGGCTGGCGAGATTTCTCCAATCCAAAGGGCATCGCCTGATCCATATAGGCCTTTGCGAAGATAACGAGAAGGCCATCCTCAAGGCTTTGGACGAGGCCTTGGCCCGGGCGGATATCGTCGTTCTTTCGGGGGGTCTGGGCCCCACCCCGGACGATCTTACGGAAGGGGTTTTGTCCCCCTATGTGGAAGGACCTACCGAACATCTCCCCAACCCCGTGGGTAAGGCCTACGGCCTTTTGGGCCGAAGGGAAGGGCGCACGTTGGCCGCCCTCCCCGGAGTTCCCGTGGAATTTCGCAAGATGTTTGAAGCTGAACTCTATCCCCGCCTCTTTCCCAAAGGAACCTCTTCCGACTCGTCGAGACTCACCGTCAAGACGTGGGGGATAGGGGAGGAAAAACTTTGGAACGAAAACCCTAGGCTTTGGGACGATTTGGCCGCCTTCGGTTCCGTAAGCTCTCTTCCATGGGCCTTAGGTGTGGATATCGGAGTGGACCTTAGGGGAAGCCTTGAGGAAAGAAAGGAGAAGGAACAAAACATTTTGGACATCTTGGCCAAAGGCCATCTGAAAGATCGCATTTGGCAGGTAGGAGAGTTGGACTTATCCCACTACGTCTTTAAACTTTTAGAGAAGAGGTCTTTGAGTTTGGGATTTTGCGAGTCCTGCACCGGAGGCCTCGCCTCCCATCACTTGACCGATATCCCAGGAAGCTCCAAAGTCTTTAAGGGCTCCGTGGTCTGTTACGCCAACGATATCAAGTCCCGTGTTTTAGGCCTCTCTGAAAAGATTTTAAAAGACCACGGGGCCGTAAGCGAGGAGACTGCGCGGGCCTTGGCACAGGGGGGGCAAAAACTTTTGGGGGTCGACTACTGCCTGGCCTATACGGGAATCGCAGGCCCCGGCGGCGGGAGTCCCGAAAAACCCGTGGGCACCGTGGGCATCGCCTTGCAAGGCCCGAGGGATGACGTTTCGGGGCTCTTTCATTTTTCCGGAAGTCGCACTGGGCTCAAGGAAAAATTTTGGGCCCAAGGGCTTCTCATGCTCGCACGCACCCTTCAAGGGTAAATGTTGCCCCCCCGGCGCATTGCATTGTTCTGGTATATTTAATCTTAGGGAATCTGGAAAATGCAACAAAGGAGAAAGTTTAATGAATTTATCAAGGCAAGTTTTATTTTTGGCTCTTTTTTCTACTTTTTTCTTACCGACCGATTATGCTCAGTCTGATGAGGGCTTTTTTTTCGCGAGTGGCGATTATAATCTGTCCAGTCATCTTGAGGTAATAAAGGAGAAATATCCCGATCCCTCTTTGAGAAGCATTATAACCACTATTGAGGGTGATTGGAAAAGAGAATTTGAGAGAACTCAAGAGGCAGCAAAAGCACTGAATTCAAGTCAGAAACTTGACAAAAATGCCTCTTTGCCCGAGGACAAAAGAAGAGAGCAAATAAGAAATCTGAATACGGCCATTTCCGTTCTAGGTGGCATGATTGAAACTCTCAATCCAGACGAGAAAACATTAAAAAAGTGGGGCAAGGGCGACGCCTATTTAATGGGGGGGTTGAAAAAAACTCTTTCTATCATAAGAAGAAATATCAATTCATTGCAAGGCGATGCCTATTTCATGCGAACCATGATGGTTCAAAACGGTATGGAAGATCGCTTGGTTCGAGCGATGAAAAAGCTGACTCAAGACATTCTTGGACAGGCCTGCTCTCAGGCTAAAGCCTGCACTGAAGATGTGAGGGAGGGCGCAGGGGCCATCAATGATGAGGCCAGAAAATCCATGGAAAAATTTATCGAGATTATCTCGCCGGGTTGGCCCGAGGGTAAAAAATCCAAGGTTTTTAATTAAATCAAGCCGACCTTCCCTGCTGCAATATCCCGTTGACAAGACGGAGCCGATTCACGTTGCCGGTGCGACTCTTATGATTCTCGACACGTCTCCCATTCCAACAAAAAGCATAGGCACAATCCATGCCGCCCCTTTGGATCTATTGAGG
>JAPONP010000218.1 GCA_026713835.1 Bacteriovoracales bacterium | reverse complement strand
TGGGCCTCCCGATTGATTAGTTGTTTTTTGCTTTAACAAACATACCAATTGGGGAGCCCACCCTATAAGTATCGACGCATCATCATCCTATTGACTCGTTCAGTGTCTCTACTCACATTTTCAACATAGCAACTTTTACCCTGTTACCCTTTTTTTGGGCCTATCTTCCGAGGAGGCAGTTGCGCTGAGATATTGAATTCCTAGATTCAAATGACTAGCGCAACTCCAACATTGAAAAAGAGCCATTTTCGTCCTTAAATCAATGTTGATGAAGTTTGCAACGTGCCGTCCACGTCGCATCGTCAATTCACTTTTGAAAACTGTGCCGAGGGCATTTTGCCGCCCCGGGGCCCCCAAAAGGCCCGAAGGGGCGGCATGGATTGTGCCTATGCTTTTTGTTGGAATGGGATACGTGTCGAAAATCATAAGAGTCGCATTGGCAACATAAACTCAGCGTCGGGCCGTCCACGGAGCGCTGTTTCTTTTTGGCTCGATCCGGGTTCCTTCTTTTTTCGACTCCGAGAGGGTGAGGTTTTTGAGAACCTCATCGAAATAAGGCCCTTCGACCAGAGCGTGTAAAACCGAACTCCAACTATAGAAAAGATCGTAATGGGCCCGTCCCGCCCTCTTGATGACAAGAAGATCGAGATGGCATCGCTTCGTCCCAAATTGCCCTGCCGTTCCTACAAGCCTAAGGGAACAAGGGCCCAAGGTTTTCTTGCCTTGGGGGCATTGGATAAAGCGGGCGTCTTCAATTCTTTCAAGCCGATCTTCATCGAAATCGATCCCGAGTCTTTCACATTCCCCTTGAACCAACTCTTTCGCATCGCTACTCGGAAGGCAGGGCTTTCTTTCAAAGCGGGCCACCCAATCGTAGCGCTCATCACCCCTTTCAAAGCGCATAAGCCCACGGGATTCTTCCACGAGTTTCCACCAAGAGGGAACCAAAAAGGTGTAGTCATAAAATCGTTTTCGACGACCGTATTGAAAATAGCCGAGCTTTTCCCTTTTGATGACGATGGCTGTATAGAGGAGGGCCGCCATGAGTAAGGCGAGAACGATCCAATCCATGGGAAAGACCCTATCCTCCAAGGGCCGTTATCGTCAATGACCCGAATACCCGCCCCATTGACTCTGCCATATTCTGCTTTTGGAGAAAAGGCCCATTAAAGATATCTACAAAACACCCGATAAACCGTAAAGAAGGGCCTATGGAAGGCCGATAGGGATTTGAGGAAAAAGAAAATGAACACTTATAAAAAACTCCTCCTTTTGACCCTTATCTTTGTCTTGTCTGCGGAGTTTTCCGAGGCGAGGAGGAAAAAGAGAGGAAGAGACCATCTCGATTATGAGAGCATAGGAAGTTATCTCCAATGCGATGAACGCCTTATGGAGGAGGCCCGGGGGATTCCCGGGTGTGCGGATCATATCTTAAGCCTTGCGTCCGAAGAGGGTTGCGATGAACCCGCAGTCCTCGCAGAATGTATAGAGATGCACCGAAACGGTGAACTTCTCCTTTGGGAGGATGAAGACGATTGTCCCGAGTGCGGTAAGACCAATTGGGGCGAAGTGGTTTTGGGCGGTCTTGGGATATTGGCTGGGCCCGTGGCTTCGGTTCTTATCAATAGGGAATGGTCCGATACGGCCCAGCAGGTGGGAAAGTATCGCTACGATGCCTACGGGCGATATGCGGACGCCCTCAAAGAATTTCCCAGGGCCTGTAACAACGGCTTTAACTCCCTTCTCAATCAAGGGGCCCAATTGGGTATCAATAGCGCCATGTCCCCGGACGATGCGGCTTCCTTTTTTCAAAAATGTTCCAATCTCAGCCAATTCAGCGGTTTTGGAGGCCAATTTGGCAACGGCTATGGAGGTTTTGGCAATTCTTGGACAGGAGGGGGCTATAGCCCCGGATTTTTGGCCGGGATGATGGGCCCTCATTTTGGAGGGGGCATCAGCGGAGGCTTTCAAATAGGCGGTGGATTTGGTGGAGGCGGCCTTGGGTTTCCCGGAGGATTCGGCGGTGGCTTTGGCTTTCCCGGCGGAGGATTTGGAGGCGGCTTTCAGATAGGAGGCGGTTTTGGAGTTCCCGGAGGATTCGGCGGCGGCTTTGGGTTTCCCGGCGGAGGATTTGGAGGATTTGGCTTTCCCGGAGGAGGCATGGGCTACCCCGGAGGATTCGGCGGTGGCCTTGGCTTTCCCGGCGGAGGATTTGGCGGCGGCTTCCAGATAGGAGGCGGTTTTGGAGCTCCCGGAGGATTCGGCGGTGGCCTTGGCTTTCCCGGCGGAGGATTTGGCGGCGGCTTTCAGATAGGAGGCGGTTTTGGAGGAGGGCTTGGATTTCCCGGAGGATTGAATGGTGGTCCTCATTCCCACGGCGGATGGGGGGGGCACGCCCATGGGGGAGGAGGACTCCCTCACCATCATGGAGGTATTCCCGGATTCAATCCCCATGGCTATTGGGGTGGGGTCAACGGAATAAATCCTTGGATGAACGGAGGGGGCAGCTATTGGAACGGCACCGGAGGCTGGGGTGGAGGTTTTGGACTCTCCGGAGGAGGCCCCGGTGGTCCCGGAGCTTATCCGGGAGGAGGGTTCCAGAACGATATGTTTCAAAGACAACAAATGCAGCATCAGCAAAATATGGCCGTTCAGGGTAGGATTGGCATTGCGGCCCAAACCCAACAGCTTCAATCCAGAGGACTGTACGAAAACTTTTACAATGCAGGTGCCGATTACTACGGCCAGGGGATGATAAACGGTGGACAATACGGCAGCACCCCTTTTGGGCCCGGCCACCTCGCTTGTGCCACAGGCTATTGTGCCCTCTAAAGATCGACTTCTTCCCAGTTCAATATCTTTTGATTCCACTTGAATTCTCTGAGTGGGCTGAACTTGGAATGAACCGTTAGGGTGTTCGTATGGGGCGAATTTTTATAGAGGTTGAAATCCCGAACCACCAGATAGGTGTATTGGCCGTCGGAGAGATCTTTGCTTGCAGCGATAAAATCGTCCAGGCCAAAAATACGCTTCCCATTGATCTCGAGGATAACGACTTTATAGCTTCCGCTTTTACCTCGACTTCCAATCTTTGAAAAACTACTTCCGTCTTGCGCAAAGGATAGATACACCCCCTCATCCTCGAAGTGGAGGGTTCCCCGTAAGCTTGGGGTGATTTCGTGAAAGACCGCACCGGCAAATGTAACGTAGCGATTCACCTTTTTGGACTCCAAATCGCTTACGGGTACGGAGAGGTGGAGGCGTTTTCCGTTTCGGTAAATCTCAAGATTGACATCCTTTCCCACATTTTGATTGAGAATGGCATCAAAGAGATAGAGATTATCATAGATGGGCCTACCGTTGATTTGCGAGATAATATCCGATGGGCGCAGGATGGCCCCGTCCGAAAGTGTGGGGATAAGAGATTGAATCTGCATCACTTTCTTGGTGCGATATTGTAGGTTTCCTTGGGACGCTGTGATGTCTTGGTTTTTCTGTAAATCCTTTGGGAAATTGAAATGATTGACGGCCAAACCTCTCGGGATCAATTCGATATCGACGCCGATACTGCCCCGTTTGACAGGCATTCCCCGTTGGATCAGTTTGAGGGTGTCCAAGAGATAATCGATGGGAAGTTCAAAGCTTGACGTATTCGTCCCCGCTGCATGAATGGCCACCACTTGGCCCTGGGTATTCCAGACGGGGCTTCCGCTAGAGCCTCCCGTTCGATCGAACGTGGTGTGAAGATAGCTGGAATAAGGGGATCCCTTATTGACGTTGAGGTTGGCCACGCTTCCAAATTTAATGGAGTACTCTTCGGATTCATTATTGCCGATGAGCAAGAGGTCATCTCCTTCGGAAAGTTCGGTCGCACTCCCAAGCTCCACGGCTTTCAATTCAAAATCTAGGAGGGAGGGGTCGATTTGATAAAATCCAAAATCATGGGTGGGGTCGTAATAGAGAACACGCCCCTCCGTAAAGCTACTATCGTAAAAACTGATTTTGACACGGGAGGGACTCACCCCCGTCACGTGTCGATTGGTGGCGATGATGCCACGTTTGGCGTCCACGATAAACCCCGTCGCATAACTCGTGCCCCGTAATTGATCTTCAAAGACGATAGGCGACGATGTTTCGATATTGACGACCATGGACTTAAAGGCCCTGATTTGTTCCGTCCAACTGTGGCGACGACTCTTATGATCCTCCGATGCTTTCAATGCTTCGGGGTGACAAAAGAAAGAGAGGGTCAAAAAAATCCCGAGAACTTTTTTTAGCTTTAGCGTTTTCATGGTAAAACTCCTTATAAAACCCCTTATTCCCACCATTTGGCCCCTCTTCACTTGCCCCTTTCGAATGTAACACCCATAGGATTCTAGGGAAGAGGCCCTGTAATAAATACAAAGGGGCCTTATCGCACCCTTATCGTGCCCTTTTCTCCATTTCGTATTATTATGATCTTTCCAAGTGTGGGAGATATCGTTTTGCAAGAGCTTAAGGATTTGGCCCAAAGATTTCCAAAACTTCCCGGTTGTTATTTGATGAAAAACCGAAAGGGGGAGGTCATCTATGTGGGAAAGGCCAAGAATTTAAAAAACCGTATCAAAAGCTATTTTCATAGCACCCATCAGTCTCCGAAAACTAAGGTCATGATGGGTCGTGTGCACGATATGGATTTTATCATCATGGAAAATGAGGCCTCCGCCTTGGTCTTGGAAAACAACCTCATCAAAAAACATCGTCCTCGCTACAATATCGACCTCAAAGACGACAAATCCTATCCCTATATCGTGATTTCCTCTTCCGAGGAGTTTCCAAGGCTCGAATACCGAAGAAGGCCCGTGAGAAAGAAAGGGGAGAGGATCTTTGGCCCCTTTGCCACCGGAAGCCGATTGGGGGAGGTGGTGAGGATTTTAACCCAATCTTTCCAGCTAAGAGACTGTACCCTAAGGGACTTTCTTTCCCGAAAGGAGCCCTGCCTGCTCTACCAAATGAACCAATGTAGCGCTCCTTGTGTCGGGAAAATTTCAAGGGAAGAGTACCGAAAGGATTTAAATCATGCTCTGAATTTTTTTAAAAATAAGGCCTCCCGTTCCCTGGATATCTTGGCGGAAAGAATGAACAAGGCTTCGAAGGAGGAGGCCTTTGAAAGGGCCGCTCTCATAAGGGACGCCATCCACAAGCTCGAACAGTTTACGGGTTTCCAACAAAAAAATGCCGAAATTCATAAAGGTGTTCGAGACGCCGACTATATCGCCTACCATCGGGGCGAGATCGAGGTGGATGTCTCCCTCTATATCCTTCGCCACGGAATGATTTGGGGCCATAAAAACTTTCACTTTCCCCTAGGTGATATCATGGACGATTTGGAAAGGGTTTTGGCCAGCGGTCTTTTGCAATACTATTCGGATTCGAAGGAATCCTTGCCCAAGCGAATCATCGTGGATATGGAAGAGAGTGCGGTCGAACTCCTCGCCAAGGCCTTGCCGGAAGTTTTGGGAGAAAACATCGAGGTGAGCATCCCCATGAGAGGGGATCGGGCCATGATTGAGTTGGCGCAAGGCCATGCGAAAGAATCCCAGGCCGTACGCACCCTTAGCGAAAAAAGCGTCTATGGGGCCTTGGATAAATTGGCCGAACTCTTGGAACTTGGGGAAAGGCCTTCGGTTTTGGAATGTTTTGACGTGGCCGTTTTTCAAGGGAAGTCGCCTACGGCTTCTCAAGTGGTTTTTGTGGACGGGCACCCGGATAAATCAAAATACCGCCACTATCACCTTCGGGAAAGGCCCGAGGGCAATAACGACACGGCCATGATGGGAGAGCTTTTTGAAAGGCGAATGGAAAAATCCCCCTACCCCGATATCTTTATCGTCGATGGGGGATTGGGCCAGGTTCATGTGGCCCAAAAGGTTTTGGAAGAGAGGGGGGTGGATATTCCCGTGGTGGGAGTGGCCAAGGCTAAAACCCTCCCCCTTCGGCAAAAGCTCAAGGCCAAGAAGGAGGCCTTGAGGGCAAGCAAGAGCATAACCAAGAGTACAACCAAGAGCGAAGAGAGGCTCGTGATTCCGGGACGTTCTCGGCCCTTCGTTCTCTCCAAGCATCGGGCCCTCTTTCAACTCCTGGTGCAAATGCGCAATGAGGCCCATCGCTTTTCCAGAAAACTTCACCACAAAAAAGAGCGCAAGCGTCTCATCCATTCCTGGATCGACGCCATTCCCGGTGTGGGAAAGGAGATCAAAAAGGATATTCTCCGAAACCTTGTCCACACGAAAGAGCAGCTAGGGGAGATGAATTTAATTGAGCTTTCCAGGGCCCTCGGGGTCTCCGTTTCCGTTTCCAAGAAAGTCAAGGCCTTCTTCAAAGGCCGGTAACTGCTGGCCATTTGGCGATCTTGGCCGTCGTCTGCCTCATCGCTCCCTGCGACGTACTTTGAGTACGCCTCAGTCGCTCTTCGTTGTCTCCGGCCAATCTCATTCAAATGGCCAGCAGTTACATTGCCATCATCTCGTTTTTTCCTAGGGGTGTGAGTCGTTACAAGTACTGGGGTTCGCTCTCACTCGCCCTAGTTCATGATATGGATGATTCGCCCTCCTCCCTTTCCGCATTTGACGCATCTTTTAACCTCTTGGAGCGTTAAATTTTTATAGTCCGGAAGATGGCTAAAGATAAATTCGCTCTTGCAATGGGGGCAAAAGGAGACTTGCTCCTTGACCTCTTCGATGGTGCCCACGTATTTTTCAAAATATTCAAATTGATAATCCGATGATTTTGACATAATTATTCCCTTATTCGTCTTCGTTTGTGTCCTGGTGGCGTGGCCTCATGGTTGTCATCGCCCTTCTTATCGATAGGGGAGCAGGACTTTATGAATCAAAGTGGGGAAAGAAGAAGTTTTAACCCCAATGATGCCGGTTGAAATTTTTTTTAAACATTTCAAAGCGGATCTTTTTGATCGGTTAATGGATAAAACCGATCTTCCTCGGATGATCTCAAACTCATTCTCAAAGATAGGGAGTCCTGTTAGACTAAAGGAGAGTCGAGAAGTCGAAAAGGAGCAAGGAGGCAAAGTTGAGAGGCCAAGGATGGATTCTCTTATGTGGCTGGATTTTTTTATCCCACGCCTACGCATCCTTGCCCAAAATGAAGGTTCGCATCGGGAGAAACTTGCCCAAAGTCACCGTCCAAGGCATCGATTTACAGGGACATTTCTTTTTGAAAAATGAGACCAAGCAATACCCGGGAAAAAATATCATCCATTTCAATTGCCAAAAACTTGCGAACTCCAAAAAGGGGGCGACCCTCGTGGCCTCCGTGAGTTCTCCCGGAGGGCTCGTCTCCTGGGGGAACCGACGTTATTGGGGGGATTTGATGCTCACCACGGCCCAAGATCGCCACTCCTGCGACCTCCTCCAAAACACCCCCATGGAAAAATATATCAGCACACTCTTGGCCAAGGAGATGCGGGGGGATTGGCCTATCGAGGCCTTGAAGGCCCAGGCCGTGGCCGCCCGCACCTACGCCATGTTTCAAAAAGAGAGGAATCCTACCGGGCTTTTCGCCTTGGAAAACTCCGAAAAACACCAGGTGAGCGGCCATTTTTTTGATGAAACCCTGGCCACCAGCAAGGCGTCCTCGTTCACCAAGGGATTGATCTTGACCAATAAGAGAGGAGAATTGGTTCCCGCCTTTTTTCATTCCAAATGTGGGGGGCATACCTTCTTGCCCGAAAAGGTGTGGTCGAGTCCCGTAGAAGGCTATGAGAGCGTCTCATGCCCTTTTTGCCACGAGCATGGGACGAAGAGGTGGGAAAAGTCCATCTCTCCAAGCAAGATCCATCGGCTCTTTTTAGCGGCCCTTTCTCCGGGAAGTTCGCCATCTTCTGCGCCAAGGCCTAGGCTTATCCTCGATCAAAAAGCTCGTGGGGATATTCGCGTTTTTTGGAAAAAAAAGATCAGAAAAATTCCTCGTTCATTTCTTAGGAAAAAACTGGGGCGAAAGGAAATTCCTTCAAACAATTTTACCATTCATATAGAGCGAGATCGCTTTGTCATCAAGGGGGCGGGGCTAGGGCATGGTGTGGGGATGTGTCAGTTCGGGGCCTTTGAAATGGCCAAGAGGGGGATGAACCACCGAGAGATTTTGGCCCATTATTATCCCCAATTTAACATTCAAAAAGGGTACTAGTGTTTCGTTTCTCATCTCTATTATGGGGCCTTCTTCTCTTTTTTTGCATTTCACCCCTTTTTGTCGTCGCTTACGGGAAAACCGTTATCATCGATCCCGGACACGGAGGAGAGGATTTTGGGGCCAAAATTTCCTATTGGATTAAAGGCAAAAAAGAGTCGAGGATGAAAAACGTCTTGGAAAAGGATTTGACCCTTTCCCTTTCAAAAAAAATCTACAGGAAACTTCAAAAAAAAGGGTATCGAGTCTATTTGACGAGAACCCACGATCGCACCGTCTCCCTGGAATCCCGTTCGAATATGGCCGAGAAGGTAGGGGCCGATCTCTTTATTTCTATCCACGCCAACTCTTCCCCCAATCGCAGCGTCGGGGGGATCGAAACATTTTATTTGGATAACCATAAGGATAAGGCCTTAAAGAAGGTGGAGCAATTGGAAAATGGGGCCACCGGGATTCATCACCACTCCCCCGAACTCGATCCCGTCGTCATTCAAATTCTTAGGGATTTGGTGGTTTCCAAAACGGCCCCCTTGTCGAAAAAATTGGCCACCCAAATTCATCAAACCCTTCGCCAAAAGGTGATCCGAAAATACGGTCTAAGAAATCGAGGGATTCGTCCGGGCCTTTTCTACGTCTTGGCCCTCTCCAGAAGGCCTGCGGTTCTTTTGGAAATCGGTTTCCTCTCTAATCCCAAGGAGAGAAAAATCATCCTCTCCGGGCGTTTCCAAGACGACTATGCAGACGCAGTCGTCAAGGGGATAACCCAATGGGGGGAGGAGAAGGGGCGGGCCAAGCCCCCTCTTTTTTAGTAACTGCTCACCCATTTGGCGATCTTGGCCGTCGTCTGCCTCATCGCTCCCTGCGACGTACTTTAAGTACGCCTCAGTCGCTCTTCGTTGTCTCCAACCAATCTCATCCAAATGGATGGCAGTTACCTTGCTTTTGTTGAAATTTTTGCTAGGAGATGCGAGCAGTTACCTTTTTTAGGGGGCGGGCGGCTCCAAGACAGGCCTCTCCAATGAAAAACGGGGGATGCTTTTGAAAAAGCATCCCCCGTTATCAAGCAAAGAATTCCTTCAACAAAGGAGTTGATAGCAACGGGGGGGATCATGGCACGGCTTTTAAAAAAAGTCATAGAGGATTGTAAAATTTATACGCTCTTTTTAGATCACGGGGAATGGTTTACAATATCTTTCATGGACTATGACGATTTCCATTTGACCAAAGAGGGGGCCCGTGCCTTAGATCGAGAGGATGCCCTTCGCTCCTTTCGCCGCGAATTTTGTTTCCCCTCCTCTTGCGAGGCCTATTTTGCGGGGCACTCCCTTGGGCTTCGCCCGCGGCAAACGGAGGAGTTTGTCGGCGAAGAGTTGGAAGCGTGGGCGAAGATGGGGGTCAAGGGGCATTTTGCGCCCAAGTCCCACTGGTTTTCCTACCACGAGTCGGCGGCCCCTCCACTGGCCCGCTTGGTAGGGGCCAAGGAGAGGGAGGTGGTGGCCATGAACTCCCTCACCGTGAACTTGCATCTCATGTTGGTGAGCTTTTATAGACCGACGAGGAAGCGTTATAAAATCCTCATCGAAAACAACTCTTTTCCCTCGGATAAATACGCCGTGGACTCCCAGGCCCGCTTTCACGGTTTTGATCCCAAAGAGGCGATCATCGAACTCAAGGCCGATCGTGGGATCACGGTCTCTTGGGAATCCATGATGGAGACCATGGACGAACACGGGGATTCCTTGGCCCTGGTGATGCTTGGAAACTGCAATTACCTTTCGGGACAATGCTTTGATATGGAAAAAATGGCGAGTCGGGCCAAGTCCTGCGGGGCCTTCGTGGGGTTTAACCTCGCCCACGGAGCGGGCAATTTAAAGCTGGATCTTCACAAATGGGGGGTGGACTTTGCGGTTTGGTGTTCCTACAAATATCTGAATAGCGGCCCCGGAGGAATTGCCGGTGCCTTTATTCACGAAAACCACCACACAGACCCCCATATCCCTCGCTTTGAGGGGTGGTGGGGAAGCGATAAGAAGACTCGTTTTGCCATGGGCCCAAACTTTTCTCCCTCAGCCGGTGCCGAGGCTTGGCAACTGAGCAATCCTGCGATCTTTCAACTGGCGGCTTTGCGATCGAGTCTCGATCTTTTTGATCGGGCCGGCATGGAAAAGATCGCGATCAAAAGGGATCGCCTCACCCTCTATCTCGAGGCCCTTTTGCAAAAGCTATGTCCGGGGCGTTACGAAATCATGACACCCCCTTGGAAAGAGGGAGGCCAGATGCGTGGCGGGATGCTTTGTCTGCGCTTTAGGGAAGGGGCCCAAAAGATCGAAAAAAAATTGTCCGACGAGGGCATCATTGTGGATTTTCGTCCCCCCGATATCATCCGCATCGCCATGGCCCCCCTCTACAACAATCACGAAGACGTTTTTCAACTGGTGGAGGCCTTGAGTGGGCCCACCTAAATCTCCTATTCTCGTTATCGGCGCAGGCCTTGTGGGCCCCGTTTGGGCCTCGATGCTCAAAGAATTGGGCATCGAGGTCTCGGTTTATGAAAAGAGGGCCGATCCTAGAAAAGGTTTTGGCGAACGGGCCAGATCCGTCAATCTCGTCATCACCTCCAGGGGCGTTCACGCCCTTCAAAAGATAGGTCTGTGGAAGAAGATATCCCCTTTTTCCACCACCGTCTTAGGGCGCATGATCCATCACCGCGAGGGCCCCGCTTCCTACACCCCCTACGGAAGAAACGAGAGGGAGTGCAATTATTCCATTTCCAGAAGTGAGTTGAATCGCCTTTTATTGGATGAGGCCGAGTCCAGAGGCGTGGAACTTTTCTTTGAACACCCCTTGACCCGTATCGATAGAGAAGAGGGGAAGGCCCTCTTTGAAAACGGCAAGTCCATCCCCTTCACCCAACTTTTTGGAGCCGACGGGGGAGGGAGTGCCGTGCGCGCCTCCATGGCAAGGGGGCTTTCGGGTGTGGTGGAAAAATCCGAGATTTTTCATGTGGGCTACAAGGAAATGACCATGCCCCCCAAGGCAAACGGAGAATACGCCATGGAAAAAAAGGCCCTTCACATCTGGCCCAGGGAAGAGGAGATGCTTATGGGGCTTCCCAATCCGGGGGGAAGTTTCACCATGACCCTCTTTGCCCCCAAAAAGCGCTTGGCCCTTCTCGAAAATGAAAAAGCCGTAGAGGACTATTTTGAAACCCACTACCCCGATGCCCTCCCCCTGATGCCCCACTATCGAGATGAATTTTTGGCCAACCCCCAAGGGGCCTTTGGCACCGTTCGTTTTTCCCCTTGGGTTTACGAAGACCGCATCTGCCTCCTGGGGGATGCGGCCCATGGCATCGTGCCCTTTTTTGGGCAGGGGCTCAACGCAGGCCTTGAGGACTGTTCTCTCCTCTATGATCTTTGGCGTGAGCTTGGGGATTGGAAACGGGTTTTTGTGGAGTTCGATCGATTCCAGCGCCCCAACGGAAACGCCATCGCCACCATGGCCTTGGAAAACTATGTGGAAATGTCGAGTCGAACGGGAGACCCTAGGTTTTTGCTCCGAAAGGAGATCGAGCGCAAGGTGGAGGCCGCCTTTCCGACCCTCTATCGCTCTCGTTACGGCATGGTGACCTACACCCTGATCCCCTATCATTTGGTCTATGAGGCCGGGAAGATTCAAGACGACATTTTAAACGAACTGATGGAGGGAGTGGAATCCGCCGAGGATTTGGATTTCAATTTGGCCCGATCCCTTGTGGAAAAAAAACTCGCACCCTTTTTGCGTCGTCATCTCATTTGTTTGGATGGGTGAATGAAAAAAAACCGTCCCGGGCCTAAAAAAGCGTCCTTTTTTCAAGTCGTTTCGCTTCTTTGACCTTCCCCCTTTTTGCAAGAAGGCCCCCCATGAAAAAAGATCGCCGCAGGAGCGCGCCGTTACGGGAGATGATTCTTCTCATGGCCCCACCCGCCGGGGGAAAAACTTCTCTCATCTTGGATGTGGCCCGCTCTCTTGAAGGATGTGGGCGGGTCATCTTTATCTCTCCTCTCAAGGCCTTAAGCCTTGAGTTGGCAGGGCGGTTTGAGGCATCGGGGATCGAGACCTTTTGCGTGGATTCGAGACGGGGATTAAGCTCTAGGATCGAAAGCGTAGGTCTTCCTCAAATGACGATCCTCTCCTACGAACACGTCACAAAACCCTTGATCGATTTTCTCAAACAAAAACTTCAAAACGTCCTTTTGGTTTTCGATGAGTTTCACCTGCTCTTTTATTGGGGAAGTTCCTTTCGTCCTGCCCTTTGGGAAAGTTTTTATGAATTGGCCGAAACGGCCCATCCCATCCTTTCCCTTTCGGCCACCATCGATAAAAAGATCGTGGAGGAGATGAAAAATTCCTTTTTGGCCTCTTTCGATCGCATTTGGTTGATCGATCGAGGAAATTTTTTCTTGCGCCACCCTCCCCGGGCCATCTCTTTGGTCTCGAGACAGTGGGAAATTTGGATTCATCTCGAAAAGGCCTTGGGCCGGGGCAAGAGATGTTTGGTGTTTCTTCCCTACCGCCGGGAGGTCGAGGTCTGGAGGAACTCCCTTGCAGCATCCGGGCGATGCGTTTTGAGTTGTGTAGGCGGCCAAACCCTAGAATTTAGAGAGAGGTTAAAGACTTGTGAAAAAGTCGATGCCATCTTGGCCACCCACGCCCTCGGTCATGGAGTCAATCTCCCCCCCCTCGATCATATCTACTTGGCCTATCCCGTAGAGGAAAAGGCCCTTTGGCTCCAGATGGTGGGAAGGGGAGGACGAGACGGACGCCCCTATAAACTCTATTGCATGAACGTCCACGGACTTCCCCTTTGGCAAAAGCTGGCCGCCAAGGTGAGAAATGCTTGGGGGCTTTTGTTCTCTTGGTCGTTTGGAATGAGATAGGCCTTTATATCTTTTTAAACGCTTTTAAAAAAGTTCAGCACAGGCCATCGGGGTTATTCTCGTAGCACTTGCGTTCCGCTTTCTTCTCGATCTCTTTAAGCTCTCGGATGTCAACGTAGGTGCATTTGTCCTGAAAGTCAAATTCAAATTCCTTGCCGTTTTCGTCAGAAAACTTGGCGGTCGTTTCAGAATCTTCTGCGCTCGTATAGAAGAAAAGAGAAAGTTTTTTGTCATAATCATATAGGTTGGAAAAAATAATACCAAACCACATATTGGATATTTCAATACCGTTACTTTTGCCGTAATCACTATACTGAAAGGTTCCATCGGCAAAGACATACTCCAGGCCGTTAGAAAGCGTGATCTTCGCCATGGTGTAATTTGTCCCATCCAAGTCATCGACAGTGGTATAACCCATAATCAGCGTGGTATCGGATTCAATGTCACGACAAACGACGATCTGCTCTTTTGCACCTGATTGAGCAAATGAAACACTCGAAATAAATAAAATGGAAATTAAAAATAGCAGTAAACTTTTCATGGCATTGTCCCCCTTCAATAACAACACGGCTTATTATTTTCTATAAATAAATCTATCAAACACCAATTTAGCATACATTTTGAGGCAGAGTATGCCAAGAAAGCGTGAAAAAATGTTACGGTTTTTCGTCGTTCATTTGCTATAGGAAGAAGCGCTGTGCTATGCAATGGGCCTGGACTCTCTACGGGATGTGTGTAAGAGAGTATAAAAAATGCAGGGCCTTAACCGATGGCGATAGTAAAAACTCATTTGAAAGATCTTTCGATGCTCTTGATTTTTGGCCTTTTTGCTATGGCGTCGGCCGCTTGGAGCGCAGGGGATTGTTCCAAACTTTTACAACAAGGGGATGGAACGGAAAGGGACGCCACGGACAATCTCAAAAGTTTCCTTGGCACCTTGATGGAGCGTCAGGTGATTGGAGACGAGGGGCCAACGAGATTGATCGAGGGCTTGAAGGGCGGAAAGCTCATCAACCCCATCACGGAAGAGGAGACAGGGGTGAGCCGCATCGCCCTGGTTCACAGAAAAACGATTCAAAGATTTGTGGACGGGAAGGAAGGTCGAATCGACCAAAAAGATTTGCTCGATTGGGCGAGGGAGACCTTGAAAAAAAGAAAGCGGGTTCGGGTAGAAAGAACCGAGGCCAAAGAGGAAACCAAATATATCTATCAAGAGATCGCCTTTCACCCCGTAAAGGGCGGCAAGTTTAAGATGGGAGAGGGAATAAAGGAAGTGGATGTGGAACTCACCCATGACATTGAGGTGATGTCCACCCCCGTAACCCAAAAGCAGTGGGCAGAACTTATGGGGTTTAACCCCTCCCGTTTTGCCGACGGGGAAGGTTCCCAAACTTTTGAAGTGAACGGAAGGTCGATCGAAATGCGCCCGGATAACCCGGTGGAAATGGTAAGTTGGTGGGAAGCTCTTGAGTTTGCCAATCGACTTTCCGAAAGTCACGGACTCAAACCCGCCTACGATTTAAGTGTTGTGCGAAGGGTTCTGGTCAATGCTCCCGGAGGAGATATCTACCGAGCGGAGGGTTTTAGGCTTCCCACGGAAGCGGAACAAGAGTACATCCTTCGGGCAGGGGGAGTGGCGACGGGGAGATATCATTTTGGAAACGATACGGATGAACTCAAAAAATATGCGTGGCTTAGTGTAAATTCCAATGGATCGTCCCAGCCGGTGGGGGATCGCCTTCCCCTCGTTATCGAAGGATTTAAGTTTTACGATGTTATCGGGAACGTATGGGAATGGAGTTGGGACGATTGGAAAGAGAAACTCCCCGGGGGGGTAAATCCTCTAAACGTACCGGGCGTTCCCCCGAACTTTGCCCCCATGATTCGTGGCGGCGGTTGGAGCAATAGTGCGTATTACTTGCGTTCTGCGGCCCGCAGATACAATTTTGTCAACAGTGGAGGCGGCGGCTACCTGGGGTTCCGCCTCGTGAGGACAATCCCTAATCCTTAGGTCTTGTCGTCTTTAAGTTTTCTTGTGACATTTTAAAATAAAAGTGATACTCTCTTGCCGAACAAAAAAGAAGAGAGCAAGGAGATAAAAAGACAATGGAAACGATGAGTATTTTTCACGAAACAAAAGAATTG
>JAPONP010000217.1 GCA_026713835.1 Bacteriovoracales bacterium | reverse complement strand
TACCCAAACATCCCTATCAGGGGGTGATCCGACTCGGCGAGGGTGAAAGAAAAATAAATTGTAGGAGGAAGGAAGAATGGAAGAAGAAAGAGAAAACAAAGAGAAGAAAAAGTTTGTGCTGGACTACAGGAGCGATCCCGAAGGACGAGAGAAGATCGCCAAACTCGTGGCAAAGGTAAAGGAACGTCCCCACGGCGACAAAATCACCCTCAAGCACATCGTGGATTACGCCTTGGCAAAACTCGCCCCCAAGGACTTGGAGAAGGTTTGGGAGGCGAGTCTCACCTCCATGGACAGGGTTTTGCTGGAGCTTGAACGGCACAATCAAAAGAACCAAACCAATCTCGAACTCGGCGACTTTTTGGCCGAGAGACTAAAACTCAACTAAGGGAGAAAAAAATGGAAGAGAAGAAAGACTACGAAGTTATTTTTGGAAGGCTTGGGAGAAATCCCGAACTTAGGCGAACCCAAGACGGGGGGTACGTTTGTGATTTTTCCGTCGCAATCGACAACGGCAAGGACAAACCCCCCACATGGAAAAGGATCGTCCTTTGGGGAGAGCAGGCACAAAGATGTGCCAAGCACCTCAAGAAGGGCAACGAGGTCTTTGTGAGGGGGAGAAATGCCGTTAAGACGTTCACCACCAAAGAGGGACAGGAAAAGAGCTACGAGGAGGTAGCGGCCCATTTGGTGGGACTGACAAGCGTTTAGGGGGTCGCCTATGAAGAAAAGGGGAGACAACGCAGATGACAAAATGGTGGAGTCGTGCTACCGTCGGGACAACCTTGCAGAAGAAACGACAGGGGTGAACCCGACGGAACCCTCGGTAAGGCCCATGAAAACCGTTGGTATTCATGACAAAAAAATATGGCGCGTGAGAGATGTCGCCGAATTTTTGGGTTGCTCTACGGGGCACGTCTATCGGTTGGCATCAGATGAGAAGATTCCAAAAATCAAAAAGGGTAAGTTTGTTTATTTCATGCCTGAAAGCATCCACAACTGGGTGCTAGAAGGAGATCAGAAATGAGTAAACAAAGATTTTTACCCCTTAAAAACCATGAGGGGATCAGAAAAGATACCCTTACGGGACGATACGTTGCGAGAAAGCGTATCGGAAAAAAACAGTACGCCAAGACTTTTTCAAAAATTGCGGATGCGGTTCATTGGAAAAGGCATTTTCATCCTCTACTGACTAATACAGAACTTAGGGCCGAAACTTCCAAGAAAAAGCGTAGGGGGCAAGGCCTTATTACTGTTCAGTCCCGTCCCAACGGAGTGGATCAACGCTTTACTTTGGAAGAGGTCTGGGAGCTTTACCGAAAGTTTCACTTTCCGACGATTGAGCAACAAACCATCTACCATCTTGAAAAGTTTGCCGAGAATTTTTTTTCCGAATTGATGCATTTAAAAATGCAGGAGATCAACCCCGAGGTTTTGGATGTATTCATGGAAAAAAAGGTTGCTAATGTCAAAAAGAACAACAACCGAAGGAGGCATAACTTCGATAAAGATTTGAAGAGTCTCAAGGCTTTGCTCAACTGGTATCGGGAAAACTACGATGGAATGTTCACCGTTCCCATCCTCAAGAGGCATTTTTCCATTGGAACGATCAAGAAGATCGTCAAGAGGAATGTAGAGAAGATGTCGGTGGAGCAAGTGAAGTTGTTTTTGCGCTCTCTGGATGAAGAGTTTTGGCGTGATTTTGCACAGTTGCATTTTTTCATGGCCGGAAGAGTACAGGAAGTAGGCGGTTTGCAGTGGAGCAGCATTGATTTTCAAAGAGGGTTTCTCAAGGTTCAAGATGTTTCGGTTTGGAGTTACTTCGATAGAAATTTTACCGAACTCAAGGAAGTTCCCAAAAACCATGAGCAAAGGATTGTGCCGATGAATGGGCCAATGACCAATGTTCTCAAGCGAAGATGGGAGAACAGATCAAAGACCCCTTGTCGATTCCAAAGGCAATCGACGGGTGAAGCCTTGGATTTTGTTTTTCATATCGATGGACAACCCTTGAATTACCGTTCCATTCAGTACCAATACAATAAGGCTTTGAAGAAAGCGGGTCTTTACCCAAAGTTTCGCTCAACCCATATCCTTAGAAAGGCGATGGCCAATATCGTAAGACAGGAATTGGGATTGGATGCGGCCCAAGCAGCAGGGGGATGGAAAACCAGAGAGATCGTGGAAAAGACCTACACGGATGCCCCTAATCAGTTGGCCGAGAAGGCCGTTTTTCATGTGGAAAAGCTGGTCACGGGAGAAAGTGGAGGGCCTTTTTCAAGCGATCCGACCACGGTAAAACAGAAGCACTTGAAACTGCTTCTCAACAGATGAGAGAGGCGATTTTTTGGGGTAAAGGGGGGTGGAACAAAAGTGGAACAAGACCGCTCTACACCCCATAAAATCCCTAAAATTTCACTGAGGGTGGAACAAAGTGGAACAAGCGTCCATTTTCCAAAGTCAAGGTCAATGATTCCAATGAGTTACGAGACAAATGGCCGTCCCACCTGGGCTCGAACCAAGAACTGGGCTTTAGGAAAGCCCCGTTTTATCCAGTTAAACTATGGGACGGCATTTTTGTATGATATCTGTCTTAGGCCCTCGTAGGCAACGGCCGTTACGGCGTTGGCCAAATTTAAAGAGCGAACTCGCTTGGAGAACATGGGAAGTGAGTAGAAGAGGTCGGGGTAGTTGTCAAAAAGATTTTTGGGCAGGCCTCTCGTTTCGTTTCCGAAGACGAGATAACACCCTTTCTCATAGCGATTTTTATAGAAGGGGGCATGGGCGCTCTTGGAATAAAAGGATAAGGAGTTGGGGGCCCTTTGTTCCAAGAACTCTTCAAAACTTTCGTATTGGTCGAGCTTGAGGTGTTTCCAGTAGTCAAGGCCTGCGCGGCGAAGGGCCTTCTCTTCCAAGTCGAACCCAAAGGGTTTGATAAGGATGAGAGGGATATCAAGGGCCACACAAGTACGCCCGATACTTCCCGTATTGCCGGGGATTTCCGGGGCCAATAAGACGATGTGGAAGAGGGGCGAGCTAGACTTGGACATGGCGGATGAATTGAACTAGGGAGCGAACCATAAGGCCTGAGGCCCCCGTACTCGGGCAATAGGGGAGATGTTTTTGGGCACCGGCCACCCCTGCGATGTCGAGATGGGCCCAGGGAATCCCATCCCGCACAAACTCACTCAAAAAGGCCCCGGCCTTGGCAGATCCCCCGTAGTGTTTATTTCCAATGTTTCTAAGATCAGCTATTTGGGATTTGATATCCTTTTTGAACTCATCGATAATGGGAAGGGCCCACATATATTCATCCTGTTTTTTGGCTGAATCGAGTAGGCGATCCATAAGGGATTTGTCATTGCCCATAAGACCGCAAACTTCGTGGCCCAAGGCCACGAGAACGGCTCCCGTGAGAGTGGCCGCATCGATGATATAATCCGGCCTTTGGTCACAGGCATAATCGAGGCAATCGGCCAAGACGAGTCGCCCTTCCGCATCCGTATTGAGAATTTCTACGGTTTTGCCGTTTCTTGCCTTGACGATGGAATCGGGCATGGTGGCCGAGGAGTTGACGGCATTATCGGTGATGCCCAAAAGGCAGGTGAGCTTTGTTTGAAGGCCTAGAAGGGCAGCGGCACGAAAGGCCCCATAGACCGTGGCCGATCCGGCCATATCGTATTTCATATTGATCATACTCATGGGAGGTTTGAGGGAATAACCGCCGGTATCGAAGACCAGGCCTTTTCCCACCAACACTATATGCTTGGTCTTTTTCGTCGTTTTTTTGGGGGAATAGGTGAGGTGAACCAACCTGGGATCGAAGGCCGACCCCGCATTGACGGAGAGAAAGAGATTCATCTTTTCCTTTTTGAGTTCTTGTTTCCCCATTATTTTGACTCGGACACCACATCCTTTAAGGGCACTTTTCACATCCTTTTCGATCTCTTTGGCATAGACATGGGAGCGCAAAATGTTGGGGGGTTCGTTCACAAAATCCCGGGCCTTATTGATACTGGAAGCTATCTTTTGGGCCTGGGCCAAGGCCTTTTTGACTTTTGATGAATCGGCCTGGGCACAAAGGAAAGAGATGTCGGTTTTATTTTGGGCCGGGTCTTTCCTTTTCCCGTCTTTATCTTTTTTGGAGAGGTATTTGTCGAATCGATAATCGCTCATAAGAAGCGTTTCGGCGGTGATTCCGACGATCGATTCGAGAGGAGTGATCTCAAAAGAATCGAGATGGATGGAAGCGGAGGAGTATTTCCCCATGATCTGCCCTTTATAGGTTTTGGCGATGATTTGTCGTAAGGCTTCCTTCTTAAAATCCTTTTTGTGGCCGAGACCTAGGACGAGACAGGCCGTCTTGTCGTGGTAAAAGAGAAAGCTCCCCTCCTTTGCCGTAAAATTTTTGGCCCCCGGAGTGGCCCTAAAAGAATCTTTAAGTCCCACAGGCCACTTGGGAAAGGACAAAGTCTTTTCCTTGGCAAAGGCCCCGAGAATCAAGGCCTTGGGGGTTTGTTTTTGAAGAGACGTTATAAGGGAAATGTTCATGGGATAAATCTCCTTTTTTATCGATTTTTTAACACTTCGTAGGGTATTTGTCTAAGGGAAGGGGAAGCTGTTATCTTTAAAGGGGTGATGAGCATTATCGGGAGATATCTGGCCTATTCCCACCTGACGGCTTTTTTGGCGGCCTTCTCCTTTTCCATCCTTTTCTTTTTAACCTTTAAGGTCTTTAGTATATTGCGCCTGGCTATCAATAAGGACGTTTCCCTATTGGTGGTTTTGGAGCTTCTCGGTCGTTTATCTTTGACGTTTGTCCCCGTGGTCGCTCCTTTGTCCATCCTCTTTGCGACCCTTTATACGTTGAGTAAATTGAGCCGAGATTCTGCGGAGTTTACGGTGATGAGATCCATCGGACTGGGGCGAATGAAACTCCTCCTTCCCTTTTTGTCCATGGCCGCCCTTATCGGCATGGCGACATTCATCCTCAATGATCGAATGATTCCCTTTTCAAAGAGGGAGTTTCGCAAGACTTTGGCCATCTTGGCCTCAAAGGGAATGATCTCGGATATTCGGGAGGGAAACTTCTTTTTGGAGATCCCGGATATGGTGCTCTTTGTAGAAAAGACCACGGATTTTGGAAAGAAGATGGAAGGGGTTTTCATTCATACCAAGGAAAAAAATGGATCGAAGAGGGCCGTCTTTGCCAAAAAAGGAGAGTTAAAAAAGGGGGGAGAGAGTCGGCTGGGGATTGGACAGATGGAACTTATCCTAAGAGAGGGGAGTATGCTCGTTCTAAAAGAGGATTTATCCGAAATGGAAAAGATTTTATTTGAAACCTATCGCTTCCCCCTTGCTCCGGGGACTTTGAGTACCGACTTTAGAAATAAAAGCAGTATGAAATCCTCTTTTCAGCTCTATAATGAGGTTCGCTCTTTAAGGGGGCAAGATCGGAGTGAGGCAAGTGCGGAGGAGATCAAGGATATGGCGAAAACGGAAATCGAATTTTATTCAAGGATCAATACTCCCTTCCTATGCCTTATCTTTGCTTTGATTGGTTTCTCGCTCGGGATTCAAAGAATGAGAGGAGAGTCTCGGGGAACGGCGGGGACGGCCATTATCGTCTTGCTTCTCTATTATTCTTTATTTTTTGCCGGGGTGAGCCTGGCCAGAAACGGATTGGTCTCGGCACCCTTGGTCGTCTTCTTCCCATCTCTTTTTGGCCTAGGTATTGGAATTTACTATTTTAGAAAGTTGGAGTGGATTGTTTAAAGGCCCGGTGGGCGGTTGTGAGGGGATATTAGGGAGTTTGGCCGATCATATCCCAGGTTGAATGGTGATCTCCTTTAATCTTGTCGTAAATAAAGAGGGGGATTTGCGATGTCTTGGCCAATTCATGGGGAAAGACTAGACTTTTCACTCCGCTAGAGCTTTTTGTTTGAAGGTATTGATTATTGTAAAAAATATCGACCGCATTGATATTTCCAAGAAATAATCGGATTTCTTCTCCCTTGATGGAAAAAAATTCGCCCTGTTCTAACGTAAAACTTTTGGGCCCGGAAGTCTTTGAGCTTTGATAGACAAGCCAGGAATCACCCCTCGATGCTCTGATAAAGACATACTCTTTGCCGGGGGAATAGGCCCGTTTGGCCTTTTTTGGAAAGAGCGTTTCGTCTTGGAGCTTGGGACTTTTAGAATCCAGGGAATAAAGGGGGTATTGCATTTTTGTGAACTCTAAAGGAGGGTCTTGAGAGGCGAGAAGGTTTTTTGAGTCGGGATCGAGTTTGTCGTTTTCTTGAGTTTTGACCGTCTCGTCCTTTTTGGCCTTCGCTTTCTCTTTCTCTTTGGTCATGGCCGAATGGTTTGTGGAGGTCGGGGAAGGCTCTTGAAGCGAATGATCATCTTTGGAAGGAACCTTGGGCGGATCGCTCGTCTCTTTTTCCGTTGCGGTCAAGGCGGGCCCTTTTTCTTGAGACTCGGAAGTTTTTTTGCTCAAGTCCTGTATTTTATTTCCCACGGAGATATTGGCCGTCATATTGCTTTTGGTATCGGTTAGAATTTTGTTGAGGAGGAAGGAACCCATTCCAAAGACGACCAAGACAACGATAAGAAGACGTTTTTGGGGGATCCTATCCAATATCCCTTTGACTCCATCGAGTGAGGAAATATCTATGGCAAAAGAGGAGGAGGGGGCGATGAGGGAAGGAGAGGTGGCCTTTGCATATTGAGGATCTCTTGTCTTGTTTGTTTTGGATTCCCTTTGTTTTAACAATTGATCGAGTAACGAAAGGGGACGGTCTTCATTGATTTGAAGTTCTTTGGAGAGGCACCGAATAAAGCCTCTAAGATAGGTTCGGTCGGGAAGATCTTCGAGAGAGTCGCTTTCCAAAGCAGAGAGTATTTTATAATTGATTCGCGTATCGACCGCAATTTTTTTGAGATTGATTTTCTTTTCTTTTCTAATGGCAAAAAGATATTGGCCTAAGGATTGATTCTTTGGGGCATTAGGAGGGCTTTGCCGCCCCTCTTTTGGGGCCGACTCCCTTTGCTCCTTTCGCACCTTTGGTTCTTTTTGTTCTTTTAATTTTTTCCCCGAGGGGGTTTTTTTCTTTTTTAGGGAAGTGATTTTTTCAGTTGTATTCATCATGATTAAAAATTAAAAACACCTAAAATTGAGGGACTTTAAAAAGGTTTTGCCGTTTGAGATAATTTGGGGAATTTTTAATTTTTCTAATCTCTTGTAGTTCGAGTTTGACTTTGGCCATATAGGTATTTTTTGGGAAACTGGTTTTGAGGCTTTCTAGAATTTGTTCGGCCAATCCAAGCCGGCCCAGCCTCTTGAGGGAGAGGGCCCGATAAAAATGGCTTCCGTGATAGGTGTAACAAGTCCCCTTCATGGCCTTTTTAAAGGATTCGTCCGCTTCATTCCATTTTTTCTCCTTGTAGAAAAGAAAACCCCTATGAAAAAGGGCAGGGCAGAACCGATCGAACTTTTCTAAAGAGGCCGTGTTGTGGAGTCTCGAGAGTTCGATTTGCCCCTTTTTAAAAGCAATTTTTGAAAGGTTGTGAGAGATGAGAAATTGCTTTTTAAAGAGAAGGTGTTCGGAGACTTTACGAAAATACTTTTCGGCCAAGTTGAGATTTCCTTCCTTCATGTAGATCGTTCCCAGATTATTGAGGGCATCGGAGTGATTGGGAGCGATTTTGATAAGGTCTTGGAGAATCTTTTTGGCCGTAGCGGGTCGATTTTTATAAAAATAGGCCAACGCAAGATTGTTCATGATTTCCGGATTACGGGGATCCATCGCATCGGCTTTGATCAAGTTTTCCAAGGCGGTGGTATAATGACCTTCCATCAATCGCTGTGATCCATAGCGATAAATGATGGCTGATTTCTTTTTTTCCTTGACGGTCTTTTTTGTCATGGTGCCGCAACCGGTCATTGCGGTGAGGAGGAGGAAAATCATCCATTTCGTTGCATCTTTCATAGAAACTCTTGGAAAATGGAAACCCTCTCCATAGTAGGGCCGACACTCCCATTTTACTCATCTTGAAATCCTTTTTCAAAGTAAAAAATAACGGCCGAGGACCCTCTTCTTGGATCTTCTTTCGGGAGGAATGGGAGGGGCCCTCGGATTAAGGGGTTTTGCGTCAAGAGAAACTCCATGGTACACTTCGTCCTGTAAGGGTCCAAAAAATCGAGTGAAAGTCGGGACAGCCATGAATGATCGGCGGCTAAGGCCTCTTTTTGAAAAGTTGCCATTTCTCGTAGAGCTTTTTATCAATGGGAGCTTTATTCTCCTTTACATCCTTAGAAAATCGGATCAAATACCCGGGTTTTTGAGTCGATCATTCGTCGATACCCTTTTGAGTGGATTTATTTGGATCGTTCCCCTTGTGGTTTTATTCACTCTGCTAGGCCATTACATAACGGCTTCCAACTTCGATAACTTCATAAGAAAATATCTTTCTTCGGTCATCACTTTTATGGCCCTCATCATCACTTGGGGAGATATCGAGTTTACATTTTGGTTGAGCTTGGCCCATCTCCTCCTGTCCGTTCTCCTGCTCTACCATTCTGAGGAAGATGAGGAGAGAATAGCTCGTTCCCCTAAGAGGAGTTCTTCTCTTTTTGACAGATTGAGAATCCGACCGGTTCAGTTGGTTCTTCTCGTTTTTTTGGGTTTGATCATGGCGGGGAGTTTTTTGCTCATGCTTCCTTTTTCCAGTGCGGCCTCCGGTCGGGCCATTGGTTTTTTGGACGCACTTTTTATCGCAACCAGTGCGACGTGTGTGACGGGGCTAACCACATTGGATATTGCAGAAAACTTTTCTATCTTTGGACAAATTGTCGTTTTGACCCTCATGCAAATCGGAGGGCTTGGGATTATGGCCATCTCATCGACGATTTTGCTTCTTCACGGAAAATCCTTCGGTCGAAGGGATCGGATGGTGATGCAAGGTCTTCTCAATGTTTCAAACCAAGAACAACTTTTTGAAATGATTATCGATATCGTCCGTTACGCTTTCTGGATTGAACTTTGGGGAGGGATTATTTTGACCCTCTCCTTTTTTGGGGAAGGTTTTGAGTTTAGCAAGGCGGTAGGATATGGATTCTTTCACAGTATCTCGGCATTTTGTAATGCGGGTTTCTCTCTCTTCCCCAATTCATTGGAAGCCTTTTCCGGAAAGCCCCAGATCTATATGCCCGTGGCCATTCTGATTATCCTGGGAGGAGTGGGTTTTATCGTCCTCAAGGAGGTCAAGGCCCTTATTTGGAGAGGGAAAAAACTGAGGGATATCGGGCTTCATTCCAAGATCGTGCTGATTATGTCTCTTATCTTGACCGTTTTTGGAACCCTCGTTTTCTTCTTTGGAGAGTTCCTGTATTCTATGGATGACTTTAGTTTTTGGCACAAATTGGGGAATTCCTTCTTTCAATCGGTGACTTTGCGAACGGCCGGATTCAATACCGTTCCCTTGATAGAGTTGCAAAGTTATACGATTTATTTTATGACCCTTCTTATGTTTATCGGGGCCTCTCCGGGCTCTACAGGGGGCGGGATTAAGACATCGACTTTGGCCATTTTGATTCAGTCCATTATGGCCACGCTTCGAGGGAGGTCGCGAGTGGAATTTTTTGATCGGACGATTCCCAATATCCTCATTGTGCGGGCCACTGCTTTGGCCATTATTTCTGTCATAGTGACGACGGGCTTTATTTTTATTATGATAGCAGTTGAAAAGGAGCAATCATTTTACACCGTTTTTTTCGAGGTGGTGAGTGCTTCGGGAACGGTGGGGCTGTCTCTTGGGATAACTCCGCATTTGACCGTTTTGGGAAAGGTTCTCATTTCGATCCTCATGTTTATTGGGCGAGTAGGGCCCTTGACGTTGGTTTTGGCCATTGGGGAACGGGAGATGGGAGGAGGAAAATTTAATTATCCGGACGGTCGGTTGATGATTGGTTAGAGGGGCCGGGAGGAATCGGCCAAGTGGGAGCATTATCATGATTGTTGCAGTGATCGGGCTGGGGATATTTGGGGCCAAAACCGCGGTGAGGCTCAGTGAAAAGGGGGCCGAAGTCGTCGCGATTGACCTCAATGAAGGGCTCGTCGATAAGATCAAGGATCGAGTGACCCACGCCGTCGCTTTGGATGTGACCAGTGAGCGGGCCTTGCGTTCCATCAATATCTCGGATGTGGATATTGCCGTCGTGGCCCTCGGGGACAATATAGAAATATCCATTATGGCCGTGGCCATGTTGCGGAAGCTAGGGGTTGGGCGGGTGATTGCCAGGGCCGTTCATCCCTTGCATGAGCACGTTTTGAAAGAAATAGGGGCGAGTGAAATCATCAAGGTCGAAGAGGAAATGGGGGAGATGATCGCTTCTAAAATTGTGGCCCCCTACGTTTTACAAAGTTATAGCTTTGCTGCCGGCTATTCCATCGTCGAACTCAAACTGGGAAAAAAATTTGAGGGAAAAACCGTGGTGGAAAGTAAAATTCGGCAAAATTATTCACTCAATATCGTGGCCTTGCAAAAGCGAGTTCCCTTCATTACCGAAGAGGGAAAATCTTCCTACCGAGTGGAGATCAACGATTCTCCCATGCCAATGGATGTCATCAATGTGGACGATATCGTGGTTCTTTTGGGAAGTGAGAAAAATTTTGACCGTCTGTTTAGTGATTTAGAGGAAAGTTAATGATAAACGATAAGAGAGAATGTGTAACTGCTCGCACCTCTAGCAAAAACTGTAATAAAGGCAAGGTAACTGTTCTCCACCCGGATAAGATTGGTAGGAGGCAGTCGACTGCCAAGATTGCCGGGTGGTGAGCAGTTACGAGAATGTTGGGGTATTGGAGTAGAGGACTGAGCTATGAACTTGTCGCTTAAAAGTCGAGTGTATTGGAGTTTTGCTATCGTCAATGCTCTCGTGGTTATTTTAGGCTTTATGGTTTTCTTTTATCTTGATTCTTTGAATAAGGATATAGAGGAGATCACTTTTCATTCCCAAAAAATTAACGTTTATACAAGTCGTTTGAGGGAATCGGTCGTGGCCATTCTAAGAGGGCAGAGGAAGATTTTAAATTTGAATAAATCTTCGGAGCGAAAAACCTTTGCAGATTCGGTGGAAAATACAAAGTTAATCGCCAATGATTTTGCGACCTATCTTAAAGAGCTTGAAAATTTTTATACCGATGCGGAGATTAAAGAGATCATTCCAAAAATGGAAGGTTATGTGGATTCCTTAAAGATCGTTTTAAGCAAGACGACGCTTTCCAATCGAAATGCAGCAGGTATGGCCTCTATAGCCGATCTCTCGGATAAAATTCTCGATGCTTTTACCGAACTTCAAAGAAGGCAATGGAATCAAAATAAAAAGCATGATGATAAGTTGAGAAAAATCATTGAGGAAACCAAAAAAACGATGATGGTGACTCTTCTTTGCACCTTTCTTTTTACGGCCCTTCTTGGTCTTATCATCCCAGGAAAAATTGCATTGCCTTTCAAAAAGATCAATGATGCACTTCGAGAGCTTCAAGAATGTAATTTTGATGTTTCTATCTTTTACGATCAAGATGATGAAATTGGAGAAATCTCAAAAGAGATGAATAAGATGATTTCGTCCATGAAAACATTTGAAGAATTAAGGGCCGATCGTATTATTATTGAGCATAAGAAATTTGATACCTTGGCTTCTTTGACAAAAAGATATGTCTTAGTGGCCAATGCGAAGGGAGAGCTCATTTATATGAACAATCAGCTTTACTCTCTCTTGGATATCTCCTCCGATGAAGTTTTATTTAAACAAGTTTCGGATATTTTAATCCCTAAAAGTATCCGTGAAGTTTATGAGATGGCCATCAAAAGAAGAACCAAGATAGAGAATGCTGAGGTTAGAATTGCTCGAAAAAAAGACGTTAAAGATAAAGATATTAAAGATGAGGATAAAGAGGGGAAAGGGCGCGAGAATGTAATAGAGGGCCGTCAAGTCTCTGCTGCTGTAGAAGAAGATGATCTTTTTAAAGGCTATGCCAACGTTGTTCCCATCAGGGGAAAGGAAAGCTCTTTAGACTATTATCTTATGGTGCTATCGCGAGATTTATTTTCCTAATTCCAAAATGAATACATCGCTTATTCGCAATTTTTCGATTATCGCTCACATCGACCATGGGAAATCGACATTGGCCGATCGATTATTGGAGCAAACAAAGATGGTCAGCGAACGTCAAAAACAAGATCGTCTTTTGGATAATATGGAATTGGAAAAGGAAAGAGGAATCACGATCAAGGCCCAAACGGTTCGTCTTTCTTATAAAGCAAGAGACGGTAAAACTTATTTTATGAACCTCATTGATACTCCCGGCCATGTGGATTTTTCTTACGAAGTCTCTAGATCTTTGGCTTCTTGTGATGGGGCCCTTTTGGTCGTGGATGCATCCCAAGGGGTTGAGGCCCAAACCTTATCCAATGTCTATATGGCATTGGAAAATGATCTGGAAATTATCCCGGTTCTCAATAAGATCGATCTTCCTCATGCGGACGTGGAAAAGGCCAAGGAGGAGATAAGTGAAATCGTTGGGCTCGATGCCGATGAGGCCCCTCTCGTTTCGGGTAAAACCGGAGAAGGCATTGAGGAACTTATAGAGGAAGTAATAAAAAAAATTCCTCCTCCCGAAGGGAGGCCGGAAAATCCACTTCAGGCCCTCATCTTTGATTCTTGGTTTGATTCTTATCAAGGCGTTATCGTCCTCATTCGGATTGTAGAGGGGACTTTACAGGTTGGAGATGAAATCGAACTTAAACATGTGGGTGAAAAATACGAAGTGTTAAAGATGGCCGTCAATGCCCCATTTTTTACCGAAATTAAAAAGGCCTGTGCGGGCGAGGTCATCATGATTATCTGTGGAATTAAAACGATTAGAGATGTTTCCATTGGAGATACAATCATTTCGTCCTCAAAAAGGGATACTCCGGCCCTCAAGGGTTTTAAAGAATGTCTCCCTATGGTTTTTTGTGGCATCTTTCCGGTGGATACCTCCGATTATGTCAACCTTCAAGAGGCCCTTGAAAAATTGGCTCTCAATGATTCCTCCTTTACCTATGAGCCGGAATCATCCTCGGCCTTAGGCCCGGGTTATCGTTGCGGGTTCTTGGGTCTTCTCCACATGAATATCATTCAGGAACGATTGGAAAGGGAATACCGGCTGAATTTGATTTCGACAGCACCATCTTGTCTTTATCGAGTGGTCAAGGTTAGCGGAGAGGAAATGGTCGTTGACAACCCCGCCCTTCTTCCCGAAACGACCGTTATTGCGGAGATTCTTGAGCCTTATGCAGAGATTTCTATTCATGTCCCCAATGAATTTGTCGGAAAAATAGTTAAATTGTGTGAGGAGAGAAGAGGGATTCAAAAAGAAATTAGATATATCACACAAGATCGGGTACAAATTATTTATGATCTTCCCTTCAACGAGATGGTTTTTGATTTTTATGATAATTTGAAGGGACAAACTCGAGGATACGCCTCTATGGATTATGAAATGAGCGATTTTAGAAAGGGGCACTTGGTGAAAATGGATATTTTAGTCAATAGCACGGCGGTCGATGCTCTTTCCATGATTACCCATAGGGATAGTGCTTCCAAAAGGGGACGGAAATTGGTTGAGAAATTGAGAGGCGTTATCAATCGACAGCAGTTTGATATTCCGATCCAGGCGGCCATCGGTGGTAAGATATTGGCCAGAGAGACGGTAAAGGCTTTACGGAAAAACGTTTTGGCAAAATGCTATGGTGGTGATATTTCCCGTAAACGAAAACTTTTAGAAAAACAAAAAGAGGGAAAGAAGAGAATGAAAATGGTTGGTAATGTAGAAATTCCTCAAGAGGCCTTTCTTTCAGTACTTAGTGTGGATGAATAGGGATGAATTTTTATGCATGAGAAACTGTCTCTCTATTTAAATCAGGCCATGAGTGCTATTTCAACCGACAAGAAAAAATTAGAGCGATTGCTTGCTGCTCGCAAGGTTTATGAGAAATTAACGGGAAAAATAGATGAAGATGGGGATGATTATGAGGTTAGGATATTGAGTTTTAATGAGTGGTTTCTCATCGACTATATTTCTGAAAAAAATCCGGTACCCTTTATTATTGAATTTCTTAATACTCTTAATGATTCTGTAGGTGAGATTAAGGCGTGGTTGAGCGATGTCCATTATTCATTTTTTGAATGTCGAAAAAAAAGATACGGTTCTAATTTGATTTTGGAGGATTTTTTACGAGGGGAAAAGTATGAAGTTTTACCTGAGTCTTTTCCTGCCGATATCTTATCGAGCGAGATATTTGTAGGAAGAATGATTAAAATTGAAAAAAAGGTATTTTTTTTTAAGGGAATAAGATGGCTTCCAAAAGAGGTCAAATCTTTGGTAAGAAAAAGAATAAAACGAATAAGAGAATTGGGTAGTCCTTTTGAGGAGAATAGATTTATATTCTCTTTAGAGATGGCGGTTACGAAATGTGCTCAATTTAAACACGTTAATGCCGTCAAGATTTTTTCATCTTATATCACATGAAAGATATAATTATTGATATTGATAAGATCAAATATCCTTATAGTGGATTGGGTAAATTTTGCTCCCATTTAACGGAATCACTTTTAGAACTTAATAGTGGAGAATTTGATTTTGGGTTTTACCACTCTGTTCCATGTATTTACCCTAAACAAAGCTACCGGGCCCATCGTCTTTATGGTAGTATCCCTTGTCTTCTTCCAAAGTCAAAGGTATGGCATTCTATCCATCAAGATGCTATGCATATCCCTAAAAAACAAAAACTTATTTTAACGATTCACGATATGAATTCTATGTATGAGAACAAATCAAAATCTTTTAAAAAGAGATTTTTGGATCGTTTATTCAAAATGATTCAAAGATCCGATCATGTGGCCTTCATCTCTCAATTTGCAAAACAATCAACACTAAATTATTTTGATATTCCTGAGAAAAAAATGTCAGTGATTTATAATGGAGTGACTAAGCTTGATAAGATAACTCGACCCAATTTATCGATTCCTAAAAAATTCTTTTTATCTATTGGGCATATCCTTCCCAAAAAAAATTTCCAAGTTCTAGTAGATATGATGGAGCTTAGAGATGAAACTCTCGTTCTTGTCGGTCATTATAAAGGAAAGCATGGAGATGAGATAATGGAGAGAGTGAGAGAGAAAAAAATGGAGAATAAAGTACTTTTTGTTGGAGAATTGGTTGACGAAGAAAAAGAATGGCTTATTGAACATTGTACGGCTTTTTTATTTCCATCTCTTTTTGAAGGATTTGGAATTCCCGTCATTGAAAGTATGGTACGGGGAAGGCCTACATTTTCCTCAAAAAAAACCTCTCTTCCTGAAGTTTGTGGAGAGCATGCCTATTATTTTGACAGCTTTGATCCAAGGGATATGGCCGAAGTTATTGAGAGAGGCCTAAATGATTTTAACGAGGAAAAATCTAAAAAAATGATTGAATGGGCTCGGCGTTATTGTTGGAAAAAGACGGCGAAGGCCTATTTAGATATCTACAGAAAACTTTTATAATTTGTAACTGCTCACCCCCCGGCAATCTTGGCAGTCGACTGCCTCGTCGCTTCCCTGCGACGTGCAGGAAGCACGCCTCGGTCGCTCCTCGTTGCCTCCTACCAATCTTATCCGGGTGGAGAACAGTTACCTTGCCTTT
>JAPONP010000216.1 GCA_026713835.1 Bacteriovoracales bacterium | reverse complement strand
GCTTCCGTGGCAGTCGTCTGCCTCATCACTCCCTGCGACGTACTTAAAGTACGCCTCAGTCGTTCTTCGTTGTCTCCCACCAATCTCATCCAAATGGATGGCAGTTACATTGCCTTTATTACAGTTTTTGCTAGAGGTGCGAGCAGTTACAGTTATCGTGGTTATTGTAGCTATCATAGCTATTATTATGACATAATTGGGTGTTCGGAGCCATTTTGTCGATTTTTTTAAGAATTTTTAAGATAGGCCCTTGGAAGGAGAAATGATACGGCCTAGAAGGTCGTAGCCTAGAGCATCTGTGATTTGAACTTGAACGATATTTCCCCGAGGAATAATTTTCCCGTCGTTGATAATCACTTTGCCGTCGATATCCGGTGCTTGTCCCCGATGCCTTCCACATAAAAGGAGATCGGTTTCTTCGTGATTCCCCTCGATGATAACGGGAAGGGTTTGCCCGATCAATTCACGGCCCAGATCGTTCGCAATGGATTTTTGGACTTCATAGACTCGGCGATATCTTTCTTCAATTATATCACGGGGGACTTTATCTTTGAGTCGAAAGGCGGGGGTTCCCTCTTCATCCGAGTATTGAAAGACTCCGAGATGGTGAAAACGGTGGCGGCGAATACCGCTTAAAAGTTCCTCAAAGTCTTCTTCGGTCTCTCCCGGAAAACCCACGATAACGGAAGTGCGCAGGATGATATGGGGAATCCATTTTTTAAGATTTTTTATTTTTTCATCGATCATTTGAGTGGTGGCCTTGCGGTTCATTCTCTTTAAAATTTTCGTGCTAAAGTGTTGAATCGGCATATCGAGATAGGGGCAAATCTTTTTTGAACGGGCCATGATCTTCATCACGCGTTCGCTCATATCCTCCGGGTAGTAATAGAATAGCCGAATCCAATGGGCCTTCTCGACGCTTTCGAGTCCCAGCAGTAAATCGCCAAGGTCTTCTGTCGAATCCGATCCAAAATCCGAAAGGTCTTGGCTGATGATATTGAGTTCCTTGGCCCCAAGCTCACAGAGTCTATGGGCTTCGGCCACCAGTGAAGCCGTCTTTCTCGAGCGGAGCTTACCCCTAAGAGTCGGGATAATACAAAAAGTGCAGTTTCGGTTACAGCCTTCGCTGACTTTAAGCCAAGCGATATGAGGCGGAGAGGTCTTGATCCTCGGATCGAGGTCGGTGTGGATAAACTTGGGGATATCCACAAAAGATTTTCTTTTGAGACTCCCTTCTTCTAAAGCCTTGAGAAGGATGGCGATCTTGTGGTATTCGCCGGTGCCGATAAAAAGATCCACTTCAGGTAGGGCTTCTTCCAATTCGGTGGAATACCTTTGGGCCATACACCCGCTCACGACGAGGGCCCGGCATTGTCCCTTTTTTTTATATTCGGCCAATTCCAAGATGGTATCGATGGATTCCTCCTTGGCCGCTTCAATAAAGGAACAGGTATTGACCACGATGATTTTGGCCTTTTGTGGTGACGGGCCCACCCTATAGCCTTCGCGGTCGAGCTTCCCTAGCATAACTTCGCTGTCCACCAGGTTTTTTGAGCAACCTAGGGAGGCAAAATAAACATCTTTTTGTAAGTTTGGTCGTGTCTTTATTCGTCGACGCCTTTTTTCAGGAGGAGCCCTTCGTAGTCGGCATGATGATGGCGAAAACGTTTGAGGGCGATGACAACCAAATCGGCCAATGGAATGTTCGTATTTTTGGACATCTTTTTAAAAACTTCAAGAACCTCTTTTTCGATAAGAACTTTCAATTCGGCCAGATCGCCTTGGTTGTATTTTTTAGATTTCATCGTTCATTCCTCTTGCTTTTTAGGGTTCCGATTAAAGTATTCATCTTTTAAGAAGACGTTGAAAAAAACCCTTATCCTCTTTTGGAAAGGCAGAGCGACCGAGCTTATCGGCAATGGATGAAAAGGCTTGCCACGCCGGTTTATCCCGATATTCTTCTTGGGCCATATAGGGGATTCCCCGGTCTGAGCTTTCCCTAAGGGGTATTTCCATGGGGATTTCTCCAAGGAACGGGATATCCAGTTTTTCGGATTCGGATTTAACTCCGTTCTTTCCAAAGATATAGTATTTTTTTTCATCGTCGCCAATAAAGTAACTCATATTTTGAACCATCCCCAAGATCGGTATGTTGATCTTTTGAAACATTTTCAATCCCTTTTTGGCATCCAAAAGGGCCACATCTTGAGGAGTCGAGATGATAATGGCTCCGGTCAAGTCGATCAGTTGGGACAATGAGAGTTGGATATCGCCGGTTCCCGGAGGAAGGTCGATGAGTAAAAAATCGAGCTTAGGCCATTCCACATCGAAGAGGAATTGCTGGATGACTCCGCCGAGCATGGGCCCTCGCCAGATGACGGGGTCGTCCTCTTCGATGAAGAACCCAAAGCTCATAAAAGAGATACCAAAGGCTTCAATGGGAACGATTTTTTTATTTTGGGAGGAGATGGGACGGCTTTTTCGTTGGCCAAAGATCATGGGCAAGCTAGGTCCGTAGATATCCGCATCGATGACTCCGATAGAGAAGCCTTGCCTCTTTAAGGCCAAGGCCAAATTGGCCGTGAAGGCGGATTTTCCCACTCCACCCTTTCCCGAGGCGATGGCGATGATTTTTTTTGCGGACTGTATGGTTTTTTTCTTTTTTGGGATCTGTTCGTGCCCGACTTTAAGGGATGAGGGCGTTTGGCCTTCTTTGGGGGGAGCGGTCTCGGCGAAAGAAAGGTGGATGTCTTTGGAGTGATAGAGGCGGGAGAGGGCCTGGGTCATGTCCTCTTTGATTTTGGCCGTGGATTTGTCGGCCAGCTTTGAAGTGTTAACCGAGATGTGGCAAGAGTTATTATCGGCTTTGACGTCGATCACCCTTTTTTCCGCAAAAAGTCCACGACCGGTTTGGGGGTTTAAAATGTGTTCGAGGAGGTCGAGGACCTCATTTTTAATGGTGGATTGGCCCGCCAATGGATTCTTCCTTTCCTTTTTTAAGCGGTTATATCCGATTCTCCCCCAAATGGAAACCGAATGGTGCGGTTTCCCGTAAGTTGAAAACGGGCATTTGAGGGAAGCCTTTATTGACAGGAAGCCTTTGGGAAAAGTATATAGAAACTGGGAGAATGTGGAGTTTCTATCGTCCACGGTAAAAAGTAACTACGACATTGGAGGATTTATGGTCAAGGCTATCGTTTTAGGTTCCCTATTGGTGCTGGGAGATTTTTCTCAAGCCTACGGACAGAGAAGAACCGGAGCTTCGGGAGAGAGAAAACCCCACGAGGGAGTGCGGCGCCAATCGGTCCAGCAGCGTCAAAAGGCCCAGCAGCCGAGACGGGCCCCAAGTCCACCAAGGGTGCAGACGACTCCCAGAAGGTCGTCCCCACCGAGGGTACAGTCAACTCCAAGAAGGTCGTCCCCGCCAAGGGTACAGTCAACTCCCAGAAGGTCGCCTCCGCCGAGGGTTCAGACGACTCCCAGAAGGTCGCCTCCGCCGAGGGTACAGACGACTCCAAGAAGGTCGCCTCCGCCAAGGGTACAGACGACTCCAAGAAGGTCGCCTCCGC
>JAPONP010000215.1 GCA_026713835.1 Bacteriovoracales bacterium | reverse complement strand
TCCGGTCAATTTTATGGTCAATATGATCGCAGGACTGATTTCTTACACCTGGCAGGAGAAGAAACCGGCGATACGAGGGGTGTCAAGTGCCTTAATTGCCCGATAACAAAGGGAAAAAAAGCCGAACTCAGGTTAATTAAACTCCTTAGACTCTACATACTAAAAACATCTTGTATCATAGCTAAGATCATTCACCAAGAGGCCTTGCCTGCGGTTTCGACATAGGCCAGTCATTTTTATCATCCTTGATAAAAATTACACACTCTCCCATCCCGGTCGAGCAAAAATAGAATTTTTACCCTCTCGGTCAAAAACCTCTTGACTGCCAGCAAAAAACCGATAGAAATAGCCCCAATGAAAAAAAGAGAACGACAATTAAGCCCTGCCCTGCTTTTATGCTCCCTCCTCATCTCCTTTAACCTCGGTGCCCAAACCCAAGACCCGTCGGGGCCGAAAAAACAAGGGCGTCTCGTGGTCTTCGGGGTCAGTGGAACCCTCCAAATCAATCAATTCAACGGAAAATACGATCTACCGACGGACGATGATGCTTACGTCTCTCCAAGGTCTCGCTTTTTCGTCACCGCAACCAGCGGGAAATTTTTCATCAGTTTAGGCGTTGATGCCGCCCGTCTCTTTAAGCGCCATAGTCTCGATGTGGATAAGGTGAAAATGGAGGAGTTTTTAAGCGATGCCAGCATCCAAATTCGAAATATCAACGATCAATTGACGGCGATCATTATCGGAAAACAATACATTCCCTTCGGCCAAAGGGTATCCCATCTTCCCCCGGCCTCTTCTTGGGAAAACCCCATTCAAAACGTGAGATTGATTACGGATACCATCGGCTTTAGCGTGGAGTTGTCGGAGCTTCCCACCCTCAAGTCCGTTGTGGACTTCGTGGAGTTGTCCGTCTTTGAGTCCTCCGAATTTGATCTTTCCGTCGATGGAGGCCTCGGCATTGCGGCCCGTCTGACCAAGATTTTTGAAAAGGGGAATCTCGAACACGAGGTGACCGTTTCCTATGCCCAAAAAGAAAATGACCATCTCCCATTTCGGGAGGGAACGGAACAGCGCTTTTCCGTAGGCCTCATCAGTGAGAGTTCTTTTTCCGAGGACTTTTTTTCCTGGGTGGAGTGGATTTATTTTGACAACCACCCCTACTATCGAGGGCAAGACAATCAGGCCCTCATTTTGGGGATGACCTCGACCATTTTCAACGACAAGACCTATTGGACGGCAGAGGTGAGCTTGTCCCCCGACCACGCCTCAAACTACAGTGTCGGTATGTGGTACAATGTCGCCCAAAAACTTGGACTCCAGACCCTCGTCGGTGGTGAATACAGGCATAATGAATACAAGGATCCGGCCCTGCGGGGTTATTTCGGCGGCAAAAGCGACGATCAAATCGGGGCCTCTGTGCGAATGCTCTTTTATAAGACGAAGGGGAAAAGGTTTGGTGGGGGTAAGAAAAAGAAAAAGGGAAGGCCCCTTAATCATCCCGGCAACGTGCAACGATCTTCATTTGGGCCCGGACAACGCTAAAAAAACGTAACTGCTCACACCTCTAGCAAAAACTGTAATAAAGGCAAGGTAACTGTTCTCCACCCGGATAAGATTGGTAGGAGGCAACGAGGAGCGACCGAGGCGTGCTTCCTGCACGTCGCAGGAAAGCGACGAGGCAGTCGACTGCCAATCTTATCCGGGTGGAGAACAGTTACAAAAAAATAACGGATATTGGATCGTAGCAATAGACGCCTAGACGGTCGCCCCCAGTAGGAGCCCCCCGGGCCCCACCCCCTTGATGGGCCCGATCAGTCCCGTCCCCTCGGAAAGGGAGATCACTTCGGAAAGATCCGCACACTTTAACGTATGAAGGGTAAAGGGGATGCTCTTTCCCTCGGGGGTTTGGATAAGGTAATGCCCCCCCACCTCCAAATGACCCCCGGGCCTTAACCGAATCCCCAAGAAGGCCCCCTTCTCCACTCCGATGACCTCCCCCAGGGCCCGCTCCCTCGCCCTTTCCAATCTCTCATTTTTGAGTTTGGGAAAAAGCACATCGGATTTATTGCGACGATAGAAGCCACAGATCAGGCCCTTGGGATAGGAGGCCCTGAGTTCCTCCCACCCTTTGGGATCGGGGTGTTTCAGCCACCTCAAGGCCTTTGTGTCGAAAGAGGGATCGGGCCCTTCGAGGCGCAGGTGGGTGATCCCCATCTTTTGGAGTTGCCGAGCGTGTTCCAAAAGTCCCAAATGCTTTTGGTGGAAAAGAAAACTCCCGTGGTCATTGGAGATCACGGGAAATCCCTTATGGGCACTTTCCTCACTGGAGGCCGTTACCATACCTTCGGAGGCCCGAATCGAGTCAAAATTTTTCAACAAAGACCTTGGGGAATAAAAGAGCAAGATGGGGCCAAGGCCTAAAAGCTCTAGAGGAATGGGGAGTTTTTTGGCATAGGTCTCAAGCCTTTCCCTTGGAAGTTGAAAGGAGAGAACGAGACGCCCCCCCCTTTTTCCCAAGAGGCGGGCCCAAGCATCAAGGCCCTTGAGATTGTGGTTTCCCGTCTCGGCGATCCAGTGGAGGGGAAGATCCGTCTCCTCCAAGGCCCAGCCCAAGGCCCCGGGGTCTTGAACCCTCAGGGCCGAAAAACATTTTTCCTCCAAAAGGGGACGAAGCTGCAAAACCTTTTGGCGAAAAACCGTCTCGGTCATCAAGATATCCCATTGGAGAAGGGGTCTCATGCCGTGGGCCTTGATCTCCTTGGCCAACTCCATACTTTGAGTAAGGGAAAGGCGACCGAATCTCGAAAGCTCCCGAGGGGCCACGATCACCTCCTTGGCCCCGTCTCGCAGGACCTCTTTGAATTGATTTTTGGAATGAGCGACGACGATGGGATTTAGCATCGCCCCCTCACCACGTTCCATCGCTCCACTCCCTCCATGCGGGAAAGCCTCACCAAAGAGCCGGGAAGGGCCCTCATAAGATCCTTTCCCCCCATGGACTTCATCGAAGCGATGGGCTGGGGGATGGCGGCCCCCCTAAAGGGAAGAATTTCCACTTCCCGTCCCAAAGAAAAGGGGTTTTTTACCTCCACGAGGACGTCGGTTTCCGTGACCTCGGCCACCACTCCCAAAACGTCGTGGGTTCTTTGGCGAAGCTCTTCCCGATGACCGTGCACGCTATCCGGGCCCGCCGGCCCAAGAAGGGAGCCGGTGCTATAGTCCCTATGGGAAAAGGTTTGAAGTTCTTCCTCCCACCTTTCGGCCAAATCTTGACGAGGGGCCCGGCCCAAGGTCCCCCAAGCGTCCAAGGCCTCCCGGTAAACCTTGGTGACCGTGGCCCCGTAGAGGGGCCCTTTCATCCTTCCTTCAATTTTGATGGAATCGATCCCGGCCTTCACCACACGGCCTAGAAGGGAGAGACCTTGCAAATCCTTTGAGCTCATGAAAAAGGACCGGGCCCTTTGATCTCCGTCCTCCAAGGCGTAGGAAAAGCGGCAACTATGGGCGCATCCTCCCCGATTGCTGTCCCGACCGGCCGTGTAATTGGAAATCACGCAATGGCCGCTATAGGAGGAGCAAAGAGAGCCGTGGATGAAGACTTCCACCGGAAGCCCGCTCTCCTCTTTGATGGTGCGGGCCTCATCCAGGGAAACCTCCCTCCCCAAGATCAAACGGGTGACCCCAAGCCCCTTCCACAATTTGGCGGCCCATGAGTTGAGGCAACTGGCCTGAGTGGACAGATGGATGGGGAGGGTGCAGTCTAGGCGAATCGTCTCGATCACCCCCAAATCGGAACAGATGAGAGCGTCCGCTCCGATGGATTCCAAAAACCTGCAAAACTCTCCCAGTCCGACCAAATCCCCGTCGTGTAAAAAACCGTTGACGGTCACAAAGACCTTGGCACCTCGGCGATGGGCAAACTCCACGCCTTCGAGAAGTTCATCTCGGGTCAAATTCTGGCAGCCGGCCCTCAGACCAAAGTCGGGCCCCGCCGCATACACCGCATCGGCCCCGTAGAGAACGGCCATCTTGAGCTTTTCCAAAGAGCCCGCAGGAGACAAAAGTTCCGGTATTTGACTCACTCCCTATCCCCTTTAAACTAAAAATGAAACCATCCCCTTATACCCCTACCAAAGGCGGCCGTTTTTGTCTAAAAGGCGATTCCCCCTCCCCTTCATTCTCATTGGCCTGGGCCTGGCCTTAGGCGTTCTCTTCCTCTGGCCCGCACCCGATCCCCTAGGCGAGCTTCCCTATCGCTTTACCCCCCAAACGACCCTCCTCACGCCACAGCAAAAGGACCTCGCCCGGAAGGCTACCCTCCTCGTGGTTGGAGATCGCCGAGGAGAGCGCTATGGGGCCCATTTGGAGGGTCTTAGGGCCAAAATCCTTCCCCTCTTTCGCCAAATGAAGATGGTGAACCTCTCCACCCAAGGGCACGGGCTTCACCGCACCCTCAAAAAATTGGAAGAACTGGATCGTCTTCCCCTCTTGGTTTTGTTTATGGGGGCCCACGACGAATTTATGGAAAAAAAATTTGACCTTCGCCAAAGACCCGCCCTCCTCAAATCCTTTCTCTCCTCTCCCAAAGCGGCGAAAAGTGTGGGGATTCGGATGTTGGAAAAACTTGGGACCCTCATCCCTCCCCTAGCCAAACTTCTTCCCCCCTCCCCTAGATGGGGATACGACAAAAAGATCGTCCCCAAAGAGCGACACCCTAAACCCGGAGACCAACAAAAGGAACTTGCGCTTCGATTTAAAACCTACGAACTCGAAATCCAACGGCTCATCGATTTGGTCAAGTCCCAAAACTCCCGTCTCATCCTGACCACGGCCCCCATTCCCTTGGAGACTCCTCCCCAAAACCCTTGCGCCAATGCCTCCACACCGGCCCTGGAAAAGGAACTGAATCTTGCAGAGAAGCAGTTGGAATCGGGACAAAGCAAAAGGGCCCTCCTCAAACTGGAGTCTTTGGAGCGCACGACCTTGGCCCATGCTCGCCTCTTTACCCTTCTTGGAAAGGCCTATCTGGCCCGGGGAAAATTTGCCTCGGCCCAAAAAAACTTCACGAAGGCCCATGGCTTTGACTGCGACCCGAGAGGGCCATCGCCCGTCCTCAATAATATCATTCGCCTCAAGGCCCAAGAAAACCACGTGCCCTTGGTGGATGTGGATCAAATGGTGGGCCTTCATCTCGGGAGAAAAAAACTTTTTGACCGCACCGGAAATCTCAAAGAAGAATTTGACGGGTTTGTCAATGATCGTCTGGCCAAGGTCATCAATGATTTGGTTACAAAGACTAAATCAGGCTCAAGCCCTTGACGGAATCTCTCTCGCTACGAAGCTCTTGTAGGGTGGTTTCAAATTTTTCCCTCCCGTAGGGGGTTTGTTTGATTCCCTCGATCACCTCAAGTTTTCCGCCCTTCACACGGCAGGGGTAGGAAAAGATGAGACCCTCGTCCACACCGTATTGCCCCCTAGAGCATAGGGCCACGGAAAAGCTCTCTCCTTCGGGGGTATCGTGGGTTAGGCGATAAACCGTATCCACCACGGCCCCCGCCGCCGAAGCTGCGGAAGAGGCCCCTCTCGCCTCGATGATCGCCGCCCCCCTCTTTTGAACCCCCTCCACAAAGGGGCCCTTGAGCCAGGCCTCATCTCCTATGACCTCGGTTGCGTCCCGCCCGCCGATGGTGGCGTGGTAAAAATCGGGCCATTGGGTGGCCGAATGATTGCCCCAAATGGTCATGCCCTTGACCTCTTGAACCCGGGCCTTGGCCTTTTTGGCCAAAGCCGCTCGGGCCCGGTTCTCGTCCAGCATGGTCATGGCGTAGAAACGATCTTGCGGCACACCTTGGGCCGCATTCATGGCGATAAGAGCGTTGGTATTGCATGGGTTTCCCACCACGAGACAACGAATATCGGAGGCGGCCTTCTCGCTCAAGGCCTTGCCTTGGGGAGCAAAAATGCCTCCGTTGACGCTCAAAAGATCCCCCCTCTCCATGCCCTTTTTCCTGGGAACGGCCCCCACCAAAAGGGCCCAGTTCGCTTCCCTAAAGGCCTCATTGAGATCCGAGGTACAGACGATATTTTTGAGGAGGGGAAAGGCGCAATCGTCGAGTTCCATGGCCACCCCGTGAAGGGCCGGCAAGGCCTTCTCCAACTCCAAAAGCTGAAGCTCCACCTCCGTATCGGCCCCAAACATCTGCCCGGAGGCCACTCGAAAGAGGAGGGCGTAACCGATCTGCCCCGCGGCCCCGGTCACGGCCACCTTCACCCGTCTTGTCCCCATCTGTCATCTCCTTTGTTCTCGTCTCAAACGCAAAAAAGGCGATCATAGCAGGGCCCTTTAAAAAGGGGGAGACACCCTATGTTAGAATGGGATAGGATAGGCCCTTAGCATGAAAAACCCATCTTCTTCCCCCAAAGGACTTGGCCGCTCCAAAAGACAAGGCCCCTCCCCATCCAGAAGGCCCGGTGCCAATGCCGCCTCCAAAAGGCGAGGATCCCCCCCCAGGGGAGGGCGTCGCCACCAAGGATCCGGACCCCATTCCAAAAATCAAACCTCCCCCAGAGGCCGAGGACGCCCTTCCCACAGAAGACATCGCCCCCTTTCCGCTCATCAAAAGTTTTTGAGAGAATACGAATACCTCATCAAAAACCATGATGAGGCCAGAAAAAACTATTTTGAAAAATTCGATAAGAATGAACCCCAAAGGCGTCGCAAACTGGAGCTTCGCTTCTTTAAGGCCGTGGAAAAACTTCGGGAATTTGAGGACGGGATCACGCCTGAGCAAAAGGCCCTCATTGAATCCAGAAAATGGGTGAGCTATGAGGAAGATTCCACCTACTCCACCAACCACTCCCTGAGTTCCCCGGACCCGACCCCGAACCGCTGGGAGGACTCCATGATGACCAAAACCCAACTGGAGCGGGAAAGTTTTAGGGATGACCGACAGGAGAGCGTGGGGGATCTGGAAGATTATAAGAAATACCGTCTGGAAAAACCCTTGTCCAAATAGGCCTTCTCCTACCCCCTTGAGTTTCCGATAAAATCCATTCGTTTCTCCACTAGTTTCTTGACAAGCTCTCCCATTCTTGAAATTCTTGGCCAATAGGTAAAACTTTGGATGAGGGAGGATAGAGTTGTCCAGTGAAAAAGCGCTCAACGTTGAGGTCAAGATCAGTGCCAGAATAAGCGTAGATAGAAGCCTTAAAAAATTCAAAAGACTCTGTGAGTCCTACGGGGTTTCCAGAGAATATAAGAAGCGAAAGCACTACCTCAAACCCTCCGTTCGCAAGAGGGAGAAGTCCGAAACCGCAGAAAAGAGAAGGCAAAAGACCATAAAAAAGATGGCCCATTACGGAAGCCATCGCATCTAGAGTCAATTCCAAATCAGTAATCTGCGAATCTAAAGGCTTTCTCCTTTGACCCTTGCCCCCCATCCAAAAATTCCTTTACAATAAAAAGAGTAGGGTCAATTATTTCTATCAGGCTTTGAAAAATCCCTAAAAATTTGGGGGAGGATTTTTGACCGATGAACAACCTTTTTCCGACTCTCGTCTTCTCTACTTTCCTTATCTTCAAGGCCCCACCTTCTCCGGCGGCTTCCGGCAAAACCCCCAAACAAATGGCCGTGAAGTTCCACGGATTTCTCATCGATGCCTCTCGCCCCATCCACCGCCATGAACTCATGAAGCGAATCCCTCCATCCATGAGGGCCATCCCATGGATTTTCTCAAAAATGGACGGAGAGGAGTTTTACTACGAACTTAGGCCCCCAAAAGACCGGGCCCCCATGGGAACCCAAAAGATTTGGGATATCTCCTACTTGATCGCCGAAGTGGATGGAGTCGAGTTTTGCGATCCCGTCTTCCTCCCGACCTTATCCGGAAAAAAACAACCGTTTCTCTCTCCTTTGATGCTCGCTCCCCTTCCCGCCGAAGCGGAGGCAAAGGGGGTTATCCCCGGAAGCGACGGCCCTTTCGGGCGCTGTAGTTGGCCCAAAGAGAAGCGAAGCCGCTACACTTCCAAGGGACAAAACTATTGCTATCCAAAGAGCAGTGACGATTTCGATTGGGCGGATAAAAAATTCCTCCACTTTAAAAAGGCCTGGACCCTGACCCGGGCCCGGGGTGAACAAGTCTTCATCGGCCATCCCGATTCCGGCTACCTTCCCCATCCCCAAGTCATCCGCAATATTCTCACCTATAGGGGCATCAACTTCATCGAAAAGGAACTCCCACCCCTGGATAAATGGAGGAAGGGTATCCCTATCTTTGGACACGGAACCGCCACGGCCTCTTTGATTTCGGGACGTCCCAAAAATCAACAAAATGTGGAGTTTTGGTCACAAAATTTTCATCCAAATCATGAATCCGGCCTCCCCTGGCCCCCTTTCGGCGAGGGAGTGGCGCCTAAATCCAAGATTATCCCCTACCGAGTGATCAAAAGAAGTGTGGTCAACCTCACCTTTTTTTCCCTTATGAGGGCCATCAAAAAAGCCGTCGAACAGGATGTCAAAGTCATTTCCATCAGCCTGGGCTCCCCTTTACCCCTACCGTGGGTTCATCGGGCCATCAAACAGGCCACCCGGAAAGGAGTGGTGGTGATCGCCGCTTCCGGAAATTACGTTCCGGCCAGAGTTTTTAAAAAATTTGTGGTTTGGCCCTCTCGCTATCAGGACGTGATCTCCGTAGCGGCCACAGATAGCGACGGATTGCCCTGGCGCTATTCATCGAGGGGAAAACAAGTCCATATATCCGCACCCGGAGTGGGAGTCTGGTCGGCCAACAGCTGGTTCAAAAATAACCGGGTTTACTTCTCCATCGCTCGAAAGCACGGAACCTCTTTTTCCACGGCCTATGTCGCCGGTGCCGCAGCACTCTTTTTGTCCCATCACGGACACGACAATCTCCAAAAAATCTACAAAAGAAAAAATATCTCCAAACTCTTTCTCTATATGCTCAAAAACCATGCCTATAACAGACCCGGTGGCTGGGACACCCAAAACTACGGAGTGGGTATCCTCGATGTCTATAAATTGATTTCGGCCCCCTTACCCGACCCCGCTCTCATCACCGGCAGGTCAAGGGCCTCAAAAAGGTTTTTCTCATCGCTTCTTCCCACAGGCCTTGACGAAGGGACTTACGAGGTTTTGAGAAAGGTTTTTAGAATGTCATCGAACCGAGAACTCAAATCGACCCTGGAAAAAGTGGGCCATGAACTCAATTTCTACTTGGCAAGGAATCCGACCTTGGCCCACCTTATAGAAGACCTCTCCATGTCCGATCATTTTGCGCTTAGGTCGGCCAAACAAAGCGAACGACAGGATGAAGAAAAGGAAGAAAAGATTGGACGATTACGTCGGCTCTTGGAAGACCTCGACCCGAGCCAAACCCTAAGTGCTGCCCTCAATCTTTAAGACAACTTCTAAAAAAGACCCCCAATAAACTCAAGACGATACTGAGAAGAAGACAGGTGGTGATGGGAAAATAAAAACCTCCCCTCTCCCCTTCGATGTGGATATCCCCCGGAAGTCTGCCCAAGGGGATTCGATCTCCTGCAAAATGCCAAAAAAGCCCAACCAAAAAGAGAAGGGCCCCCAACATCATGAGTATCTTTCCCATAGACCTTTGACCCCTCACGGCCCGGCGGGATGGGGTGGAATAAAGACGGCAGAGTTATTTTCATTTTCCCTCACCTCCACCCGGCTCACCCAAACGCGATTTTTCGTCTCCCGGGCCACGATCTTATCCACATGATCATAGACAAATTTGGCCGTCCCCTCCATCCCCGCATTGGGCATAATTCTCAGTTGGATCACTCCCTTGTGATCCAAGGCCAAAAAATCGTCCAAGCAAGGGTCGTCGTGGGCCACCAAGAAGGTATGGTCAAAATAATGTTCAAGCCAGGCCCTCACGGCCTTAAGGCCTCCAAAATTCATCACCCACATCTCACGGGTGAGCTCTCGACAGGAAAACTCCAAATGAAACTCTCTGGAATAGCCGTGAACAAATCGACAATGGGAGTCCGCACGCCATTGCCGATGGGTGCAGGGAAATCCCCTAAATGTTTTTGCTGAGCGAAAACATTTCATCTCTTTCAGGTTTACCCTCGGTGGGCGCAAAAGACAAGGCAATGATCTGCCCTCTTTCCGGGCAGGACAAATGGGGAATAAAGTGAGAGAAACGACTTTGCAATGGTAAGTGACAACTCCTCTCCCATCGATTCCGCCCTCAAGGCCTTTCGCTCCCATAACCCGGTGGCCGTGCCCACGGAAACGGTCTATGGCCTTGCGGCCCCGGTCAGCGATCTTGTGGGCATCAAAAGGATTTTTGAACTCAAGGGTCGCCCCCTCTTCAACCCTCTCATCGTCCATGTGGATTCCTTGGATATGGCCAAACGATACGCCAAAAATTGGTCCCATCTCCACGATTCTTTCGCCTCTTCGTTTTGGCCGGGGCCCCTAGGGCTTATCGTCGGCAAAAACGAACTCATTTCGGATTTGATCACGGCCTCTCACCCCACCGTGGCCTTGAGAATGCCCGATCACCCCATAGCTTTAGGCCTCATCAAGGCCTTGGGCCAAGGTCTTGCGGCCCCCAGTGCGAACAAATCCAACTCCACAAGCCCCTCCCAAGCGGAACACGTCTTGCGCCATTTTGGAACGGAGGTTTTGGTTCTCGACGGCGGAGAATGTAGGGTCGGCCTCGAATCCACCCTTCTCGAAATCAAAGAGGAGGAAAAGGAGATTGTGATCTCAAGACCCGGTCTTTACGGATGCTCTGCTATAGAGGCCTTTCTCAAAGATCAAGGCCTTCGAGACTATAGGGTTCGCTACGGCAAGGGGATCTCTTCCCCGGGACAACTTAGGAGCCACTACCGCCCTCAAAAACCTTTGGTGGTCTATGAAAAAGGAGTCCCAAAAGAATCCGTCTCCAAGGCGATCGAAAAAAGGTGGGGGAAGGTCCGGGCCTTGGAATCCTCCCTACCCGAAGACCCCTACCTTGCGGCCAGATCTCTTTACGGTATCCTTCAACCCAAGGAACTCGAATCCTTTGATCTCATCTCCCTCTATGCCCCCATGGATTTGTCCATGGATCCCTGGGTCGCCGTCAAGGATCGTTTGGAAAAGGCCGCCTCTCTTTTTCTGTAACTGCTCACCCCCCGGCAATCTTGGCAGTCGACTGCCTCGTCGCTTCCTTGCGACGTGCAGGAAGCACGCCTCAGTCGCTCCTCGTTGCCTCCTCCCAATCTTATCCGGGTGGAGAACAGTTACCTTGCCTTTATTACAGTTTTTGCTAGAGGTGCGAGCAGTTACCTTTTTCTGCCCTAAAAACCATCCACATCGAGCAAGCAAATCTTTCCACGCCCACTTTTCTTGGCCTCATACATCATCTTATCGGCCATGGAGATAATGTCCTCTTTTCCCTTCGCATCTCTGGGATACTCGGCAATGCCCATAGAAAGATTGAGTTTGAACTTTTCATCGCTGCCCGCAATAAAATCTCGCCCTCTCACGGCGGCCAATAATCGCTCTCCCACCTTTTTGGCCTCACGGGCCTTCGCACCGGGAAGGATAACGATAAATTCATCCCCTCCGTACCGATAGATATAGTCCGTCGTCCGAATCACTTGGCGGATCATTCCGGCCATTTGAGTGAGCAGTTTGCTCCCGATGATATGACCGTATTCATCATTGATATTTTTAAAATGATCGATATCGAGAAAAATAAGCGAAAAGCGACCGGCCGTTTTGGACACCAAGGCCATGTGGCGATCGATATCATCATAGAGCTTTCTTTGATTATAAAGGCCCGTCACATCATCCGTATGGGCCAAGGACGACATCTTTTCTTCCGACTGATATTTTCGGACATATTCGTATAAATTCCTTACGGCCCCGGCCAAGACATCAAAGAAATAATCCCACCGGGAAACCTTCACGTCTTCATCGATTTCCATAAGTAAAAGGCCAAATATCTTTTCCTCGTTAAAGAATGGAAGATAGAGGAGATCTCCCTTCACTACATATTTCGTTTGACCCTTAACAAGGGCCGATAATTGCCTTTGTGAGAGGTTCATTTCCGTTGCCCCTCCATAGATAGACTCTTTGTGGCCTTCTTGAAGATGGTAATGAAAAGCACTCATCTTCTTAACGGGAAATTGGGCCGTCATATACTCTTCGGCTGCTATAAAAATCTGACGGAGGTTGGTAAACTTTCTAATATCGCCGAAGTGATTGAATATCCCCACAAATTTGGAGTATTTTTTGGAGTGCTGATAGGCTTTCCTAAAAGCCTTGGCCTTTTGGAGAGCTGTTCTAAACTCGAGAGATTTGACGGGAAGCTCTACGATATCTCTCACTCCCATACGAAAGGCCTTTAAGACCGTTTCATAATCTTTTCGATGAGTCACGACAAAGAGTTCTGAAAAGGGAAATGCTCTACGCACTTTTAAAAAGGGGGAGGAATCCTTTGAGCGGGAAATGCCAATGCTGTCATAGATAAAAATTAAACTATAATCGACGCTCAAGTTTTCCTCACTCAATCCCTCGTCCTCACAGAGGAGATCGAAATCGATCGGAGTGGGGAAAAATATCTTTTGAAGTTTCTTGAGAAAGCTCTGACCCGTCTCTTTGGGGAAGTTGACCAACAAAATTTTTTCTTGCAATTCGGGTGGGTTCAT
>JAPONP010000214.1 GCA_026713835.1 Bacteriovoracales bacterium | reverse complement strand
TGCCGGGCTTCGTCTTTAAGCAAAAAATGCCCTCAACGTGCCACAAGCACGCCTTCAGACATTTTTTGCTTTCATCCTTGCCGGGCACAATCTCGCTCGCTTTCATCACGAAGGTGGTTTTAGGATAGGCCCTTAACCCCGAATTCAGGTTAAAAAGGGATGTCGTCGGCCGTAAAGTTGGCATTGGTGGAGACCTTATACTGTTGATCCATCATGCCCCCATTGCTTTGAACGGGAGAGGGAGAGGCCTGATTTTCCATTTCCGGGGTATCGCTGGAGGTTCCTTCGCTGCGGTCGAGAAATTGGACAGCGTTGGCCTTGATTTCCGTGGTGTAGCGTTTTTGTCCTTGGTTATCTTCCCAAGACCTGGTTTGCAATCTCCCCTCCACATAGACCTGTCGGCCTTTGGAAAGGTATTGGCCGCACAGCTCCGCTTGCCTTCCCCAGGCCACGACGCGATGCCATTCCGTACGCTTTTGTTTTTCCCCCTGTTTGTCCGTCCACTGTTCGTTGGTGGCCACGGAAAAATTGGTGACGGCTAGACCCGATGCGGTTTGTTTGACCTCGGGGTCTTGTCCAAGCCTTCCCAAGATGATCACTTTGTTGACGCTCATGGTTTTTTCCTCCCATATTGATAAAAAGTGTCAAGAATTTATATCAAGTGCAGACTCCTTAGACAAGAGCAAGAAAGGGGCCCGGTGGTTCTTGTCCAAGGGCTTGATATTAGGAGGAAGAAGAGGCCTGGGTTTTGTTTTTCCAAAAATGCTCGACGATTTTTTTGGCCGTTTTCACATCCCGTTTGTACCAAGCGATGTCGAAGCCGCAATGGGGGCAGGGGAGACCTTTTCGGTAGAGAAGTCTCAAGGCCCATTCGTAAAAGGCCCAGACGAGCAGTCCCAAGTAGAGGGCCTTGGCCCCCATAAGGGGCCAAAAGGTGACGGCCAAAACCAGGGCGGAGAGAGCGATGTGGGCAAAGTGCCGGGCCTTGAGAGAAGAGGGGTACTCCAAGGCCCTATCCACGCGACAAAGGGGGCAGAGGAATCGAAAGGCAGCTTTTTTGAGGCGAAAGGTTCGTTTCATGTTTGAACCCCATTCTATCACGGAGACCCTAGGGGGATGGACGAAGGGAAATCTTTATCATTTAATTTTGAAGAGGGGCCCAAGGTAAAAAATATAAAAAAGATAAAAAAGATGAAAGGGAAAAAAGAACCGGCGATTTTTATGGGGGTCGGCCAAAAAGGCCAGCTCAGCGTTTTTTTGGCCGTGGTGTTGGTGATTATCGTGGGTTTGATGGCCTTTGTCATCAATATCGGGATTTTTGTCAAGGCCAAGATCAATCTTCAAAATGCGGTGGATGCAGCGGCCTATAGCGGGGCCTCCGTTCAGGCCAGGCAACTGACCAATATCGCCTATATGAATTGGGAGATGAGAAATATCTACAAGGAGTGGATGTTTAAATACTACGTTCTGGGCCAACTCTCCTTGAAATCTACCGATGCCCCGGGCCCCGGCACCGGGATGGACTTTCGCCTTCCTCCCTTTGACCCCTCATCTCCTTCGAGTTCCGAATACAGGAAGAGAGGGTCTTTGAACGTCCCCTCCGTGTGCATCGATTTTGTGGACACCTCCCCCATTTGCAATTCCTACTATATTCCGGGAGTGCCGCGTTATGAATCTTTTGGGGTCTCGGGTATCGATGAGACCATGAATGATTTTATCGAACACATGAACCGACAAAAGAGTGAGAACTGCTCCTTTCGATCCGAACTCAATTTTTTGGTGGCGACCCAATGGGCCTATGGTCTTGGCAAAAACCCCTCCGTTTCCTTTCCCCCCAACACCCCCCGAATCGGTGTGGAGTACCCCGGGGCCTTTCCCAGGGCCATGGAAGCGGCCTTGAGGGTGAGGAATTTGGAGAGAATGGTCAACGAGCCCCCCAAAGAGGATGTCCGGGTGGGGAATGTGGGGCAATGGGAGGGGGAGACCCCCATTCACGAGCGAACCCTCAAGGCCTTTTGGGCCGCCTATAGGAATTTGGCCAAAAGCCCGGACGATGAGGCCAATAATCTCAAAAGTACGTTTTCCATGACGGAGTTGGCCCCTACTCCCAAGTCCTTTACGGATTTTAAGACGGATTTGGGAACCTACCTCATGCCCAATGTGGGCCAAAGAGGGGGCTTTACCTCGGGATCAAAACACTACCTGGATTTGCAACTCCACTTGCTCAATTACGTCACCCTCTTTAGCCTTTTTCTCGCAAAGACGGTGGAGGAGGGCTGGGGAACGAATGTACCTGATGAGGGAGCTTGCGTGGCCAGGAAAGCAGCTATTCCCGTTCCGGGCTATCCTCTGGGCTTTGTGAAAAACCCCAATGTCTTGACCTATTATGCGGTGAGGGGGGAGGCCCGTTTCACAGGTCTTTTTTCTCCCTTTTTGCCCCCCATTAGGATGGTGGCCTATGGGGCGGCCAAGCCCTTTGGGGCCAGGATCGGCCCGCGTCTTTTTCAAATGGACGGGACGAGATCCCTTCGTCCAAGGGATAGCGTGAGCTTTAATTACATGACGGGGCTAAAGGGTCTTGAAGCCAATGCCTATGGCATTCACCCCGATGATGATCGGATGTTGAACTCTCCCATCCCGGCCGGGCAAGATTTTTGGGTCCGGGGAACGGGGGGGGAGACCATTGGCGGAATCCCCCAAAGCACGGGCCCTCTTGGAAGCGGCATTCGATTTGGCATCCCCAACTTCCCCTTTGATTTTGTTCCGGGAAGCTTTCCTGCGACCGGAGGGATTCAGGCCACCGAAAGGTATTCGAGTACCGGTAGCGGCCCCACGCAGGAGACCGCAGGCCTCTATACGCCTTCCCAGTTTTTTCGTTTTAAACCTACGGGGGTCTTAAATCTGGCCACTTCCATCAATGCGGATATCGTATCCCGTGCCATGGCCCACGCCCTTCGTCCCACGGCCTATGAGGCGGCCAATTACTTGATTCCTTCCATGGAAAAACATAACTCCGCCCAAAACGTCCATTCCATCGGCCCCATCCCCTCCGTGGGGAGTGATTCGGCCGATCCGACGAGACCCCACGCCCATCTTCTCTATGCCCCTTTGTTTGGGGAGGGGTTGCTCTTTCAAGGCCCTGACGATATTCAGGCCATCGTGGCCGATTATTTTGATCGAAATAGAGGCGCCGTTCAGCTCTATCAGAGGGCCCTGAAACAGATGGCCGTGGGCATGGCCGCCCATGATGTGGCCTCCGGTGGAAATGTGTATAGGGATGCGGGTCGAATTTATCACAATATCGTGGATTCCGTGGATACCACTGATCCCAATCGCCTCAGGGCCATGATTGAGGATCCCGGTACGGATATGGACGAGGAGAATTGCCTGAGTATCGCCGGAAAGTTCAACCATCTCTACTATGGCACGGTCAAAGATGACAGCAAGTGCCCCATTCCCCTTGAGAGGGCCATCAGCGATTATTGGAATGATCTTTTGTCCAATGGGGCCACAAAGCGTTCATTTAGCCATTTTTTTAGCACTCGATACGTTCGTCCGGAGGATGTGGGGGGGAGTGGGGGCCCTGTTGGGGGCAACGATTTGGGGATTATAAAATATATGACGGGCTATTTGCCGGGCCCTCGACACGGGGCCTTGGAAACCGGAGTGACGGATTCCACGTTTAATCCCGTGGGGGGAGGAGGGACCCCCCAAAGCCATCGCCGAAACCACTATTCCGTCAAATTCGTCTCCCTTCAGTCTTTGGTCAAGGGGAAGCCTACGAGCTATGGAGGGGGGAATTTTTCTCTTTTTGGAGAACAACTGCGGGACGGTCCTCCTACGACTCCCAACGGTTTGAATGTGGATTTTAGAAATCCCCTACGCAATACTTTGGAACTCGAAGATGTGAGGCAGTAAAAGGTGCGGCGCGCAATAATCCATGCTCTAAAAAACTTGCCTGGAGAAGCGTTCCATTTTATAAATCCCAATGTCATATCCTATTGAAGGAGCCGTACCATGGTCAAAAAGAAAGGGACAAAAAAGAAGTCGTCCTCCAAAAAAAAGGTGACAAAAAAGAAGATTCGCAAAAAGACCGTTTCCAAAAAAAAGGTCTTGAAAAAAAAGGCCAAGAGTAACAAGGCCAAAAAGAAAAAGGCGACGAAAAAGAAAGGGACAAAAAAGAAGTCGTCCTCCAAGAAAAAGGTGACGAAAAAGAAGATTCGCAAAAAGACCGTTTCCAAAAAAAAGGTCTTGAAAAAAAAGGCCAAGGGTAACAAGACTAACAAGAGTAAAAAGAAAAAGGCGACAAAAAAGAAGGCCCCCAAAAAGACCCTTTCCCCTTCAAGCCAAGCCCTCTCCGATGTCTTGAGCAAACTTCCCAAGGATAAGGCCATTGAAAAATACCGAAAGGAACAAAAACCCGACGCCACTTCCGAGGAACTAGAAGATGACGGTCTTTCGAGAACAGGGGATGAGGATATGGATTCCGAGGCTTTAATCGATGAAAAGGAATCTCCTCAAACGCCAAGTGAGGGGCCCCGGCAGCCCGAAGGCTCCCTTCTTTCCGATGAGTACAATACGGACGATGAGCCCGATGATGGAGAGGGGGATTATGCCTACGGATGGGGCTATGAAGACGCCTTGGACGATCCGGAATCGGTTCACGAGCAACAAGGCGGCCTCGATGAGGATGAGGCCTATGCTTTGGGCCTGGATAAAGAGTAGCCGGGCCTAGGCGTGGAGATTCGCGACCCCGTTCACGGATCCATCGCCATAGCCCCGGAAGAAGTGCCCGTTCTCAAGGCCCCTTTTTTTCAAAGACTTAGAAATATCAAGCAATTGGGATTTTCAGAATACTCCTTTCCGGGGGCCACCCATACCCGTTATCTCCACTCCATCGGAGTGATGGCCGTTGCAACCAAATCCTTCGATAAAATTTTTTTTCAAAGACAAAACGATGCCGGATTTCAAAGATTGAGACAAACCTTGCGTCTGGCCACCCTCCTTCACGATATCGGCCATGCCCCCCTTAGCCATTCGACGGAATCGGTGATGCCCGAAGTGTCCGCTCTTTCCTTGCCCAAAAGATTTAAAGGGAATGAACCAAGTCGCCAGGCCACCCACGAGGACTATACGATCAAGGCCGTAACGGACAGTTCCTTTACGGATTCTTTTGGATTGATGATCAAAAAGTATTCTTTGGATCCCAATTGCGTGGCCGAATTGATCGTGGGAAAGACCACGGATTTGGATTATTTTACCATTGAGGGCATCAATTATTTTCCCATCCTCCATCAAATGGTTTCTAGCGAAATGGATTGTGATCGCATGGATTACCTTCTAAGGGATAGTTATTTTTGTGGAGTGAGCTACGGTCAATTCGATATTGATTGGATTATCGATAATCTCGACTGTTGTATCATTGACGATACGGCCTATCTCGGTCTAAGTGAGAGGGCCATCCCCACTTTTGATGATTTTCTTTTGGGCCGTTTCCATATGTTTCTCATGATCTATTTTCATTACAGGGCCGTTTGCTTAGAAAAGCTTTTGGGCCGTTATTTTGAAAGCGATGAAAACGAATATAGGATTCCCGAAGATATTGAGGAGTATCTTTATCACGATGATTATCACCTCAAAAAGATTCTACGAAACTCTAAGAGTATTTGGGCCCAAAGAGTCGTCCACAATGATATTCCCGACAAAATTTTTGAATCGTTTGGGACCGATCAACTTGGGGTGATTGAAAAGTTGGAGGATTATTTTAAGAGCAGTGAGATTGATTTTATAAGGTGTTCATCTATAGGGCGTCTGTCAAAATACTATGAGTGCGGCCAAGATCAGGCCAAGTTTCCCATGAAGGCCATTCGATCATTTTACGGTTCCCATAAACCCTCCTATTTTAATATGAGCGACGCTACGGATCTTTTCAATAAGTTCTCCAAAACCCATTCGGTGAATCGAGTTCATTGTGATATCAAAAACCTTTCGGTTGCTCATAAGAAGGCAATTGATGCTATCATTAACTTCGGGGTGTCTTCGTGAATAAGATCGCCATCTACATTCTCATGGTTCTCGTTTTTTTGGTGGCCTCCATAGGGTTTTCGCCCAAAACACTTGAGTTTGAGCAACAGTTAAAAGAACTCGCCTTGAGGATTTTTTTCTGTGGACTTTTTCTAGGCCTTCTTTTCTTTTATAAGTATATCCATCGCTTTTTCTTTTACGGCGTAGGGCCGAAGATGTCTCAAAAATTTTATCCTTCGGTCAATTCGGCCGATACCGTTCATTATTTTTCGAGGATACTTGGTTTTAGCATCGTCTTTTCTTCTGTTCAGATCTATCTCTTGGGTGGAGTCGTTATCACCATCGCCCCCCTCTTTTTTCGATCTCTCATCATCTTTTTGATCTATTTTGTCTCTTTAAGTATTTCCGAGAGCATTGCCTTTTATCAATTCACCTATGAGGATGAAATTTCTAAACGGAAAAATCTATGTTATGGTGTGATTCATCTTTGCCAATCGATTGCGTTGGCCTTTGTCATTAAAAGGGTTATCATCGTTTCCGATTTCTTTCTTCCTCTAGGAGAGTCTTTCGGCTGGTTATTTTTCCTTTGGCTTTATGCGAGTGTGATTTTTGGTCTGGCCATCAAACTTTTTTCTTCTTATTCAAAATTGCCATTCAATAAATTGGTCATGGAAAAGAATATGGCCCTTGGCATTTCTTACTCGGGCTATATCTTGGGATGCGCTCTTCTCGTCAATTCTTCTTTGCTTAAAAAAACCACCGATATCACCATGTATTTACAAACAGTGGGTCTTAAAACTCTTCTCATCATCTTGATCTTGCCCCTCTTTATTATCGGGGTCAAAAAGGTTTTTCTTTTTCGCGACCATTCGGGGATTAGTGGAGAGTATGAGTTTGACTTGCAACGTCCGGAAATTGGCTACGGTCTTTATGAAGGGGCCATTTTCTTGGCCTCCTCTTTGATGACGACCGTGATCGTCGATCAGATATTTTTTGGGAATATCTCCCCTTTTCTTTCTTTTCCATAGATGAGGAGGTTGTAATGGGTGTTCTAACGGAAATTTTTCTCCCTCTCTCTTTGGCCTTTATCATGTTTTCAATGGGTTTGGCCTTGACGATTCAAGACTTCAAGCGCATTGTGATTCGCCCCAAGGCCTTTGCTCTGGGGGCCTTGGCCCAGGTGATCCTACTTCCCGTCGTGAGCTACCTTTTGATCCAAGTTTGGTCTCTCGATTCGACTTTAGCCGTGGGCGTGATGATCCTTGCGGCCTGTCCGGGAGGGGCCACTTCAAACCTCCTCACCCATTTGGCCAAGGGGGATACGGCCTTGTCCGTGACGTTGACGGCGGTGATTAGCCTATTGGGGGTTATCACCATTCCATTTCTCGTCAACTTTTCATTGGCCGAATTTACGGGGGCCAGGGAATATGTGGCCTTGCCCATCGGCAAAACCGTCCTCAGTGTCTTTTTCATCACCACCCTACCCATGGCCCTTGGTATGTGTATCAAGGGATTGTGGGGCCCATTTGCGGATCGAATGGAGCCACGGATGCGGATGATCTCAGCCGTTTTGTTTATCATTATCGTGTTGGGTGCTATCGCCAAGGAACGGTCAAACTTTCCGGCGTATTTTGCCAAGGCCGGATCTATCACACTCGCCTTAAACCTCATCATGATGACGATTGGTTTTTATATACCCCGCCTCTTCGCTCTGGGACGTAGGCAAAGTGTGGCCGTCTCACTTGAATCCGGGTTGCAAAATGGAACATTGGCCATCTTCGTGGCCGTCAATCTCCTTGGCGATATAGGCCTTGCCATTCCCGCCGTGATCTATAGTTTGCTCATGTTTGTGACGGCGGGCGGGTTGGTTTTTGCCGGTGCTCGTGGTCGAAGCACTAGAAGAGAATCCGGGAGTTACTAATCCCCGTCGCCATGCCTAATCCGATCCCAAAGGTCAAAAGGTTGGAGCCGCCATAGGACATAAGGGGGAGGGGGAGTCCGACGATGGGAAGAAGACCGATGGTCATGGATATATTGATGATGGTATGGGAAAAGAATAGGCTCATAATCCCGATAGCGATGATGGATTCGTATAGATTCACCACGGCAGAAGATAGCCATATAAATCGAAAGAAGAGAACGATGTAGAGGATGATGAGGACAAGACTTCCAAAAAAGCCATGTTCTTCATTGAAGACGCTAAAGACAAAATCCGTGTGGTTTTCGGGAAGATAGTTCAGGGAGGCCTGGGAGGATTTTTTAAATCCTTTGCCAAAAAGTTGTCCCGACCCGATAGCAATTTTTGATTGGTGGGCATTGTAGCCGGAGCCTTTGAGGTCGGCGGCCGGGTCGAGAAAGCTCACGATTCTTTTTCTTTGGTACTCTTCGAGTCCGAAGTTATACATGGTCGTTCCCCCCACGAGGGCCAAAATGAAGAGGATGGCCATGGTTTTCAATTTTAAATTTCGATAAAAACTGATAACCGCAAAGGCGATAAGGATGATAAGCCCCGTCCCTAGATCCGGTTCGATAATGATCATGATGGCAGGAATGGCCGCCATGATAAAGGGAATGATGAGTCCCTTAAGATTGAGAGGGGTCCCGCTACCGTGCCCGGAATACCATCTGGCCAAGGCCAAGATGACCGAGATTTTCATAAGCTCCGAGGGTTGAATCCTAATGGGCCCCATGACGAGCCACCTTTTGGCCCCCATCCCCTTATCTCCAACCCAAAGAACCAGGGCCAAGAGGATGATATTGAAGATGTAGATGGCATAGGAATAGCGATAGAGGGCCTTGGGGCGGATAAAACTGATGAGCAGGCCTACGAGAATGGCGAAGAGATAGAGGATTAACTGGCGTTTATAGAGATTGGCCAGCGTCATATTGGAATCCATGTGGGTTCCCGAGTAGAGATTGAGAATACCGATGAGAAAAATCGCCGAGGCGATGATAAAAAAACTGGTATCGTATTTTTTCAAAATTTGCAAAAAGGCAAATTGCATGACAACTCCTAACTCACTCCTAGAGGGTCGCCGTTTTTTGGGATCGACCTCGTTCCCGGCGTTTTATCTTTTCGTGTTTTTTGGGATGGTATTTTTTCATATAGGCCGTGATGAGTTTTTCCACGACGGGGGCCGCGGATTTAGAACCCGAGCAACCGTGTTCGATGACGGCGGCCACGGCAATTTTGGGGTCGTGATAGGGGGCAAAGGCCCCAAAAATACCGTGTCTTCTCTCCTTTAAGGGAAGTTCCTCGCATTTTTCGTAAAGGCTATCCGCATCGAGACGCATGACTTGACTCGTTCCCGTTTTCCCGGCCATCTCGATTCCCACACCTCTTCTAAAATAGGCGGTTCCCTTGGGATGATTGGCCACCTCAAATAAGGATTTGCGTACAAATCTCATGGTTTTTTTCTTGAGAGTGAGCTTAGATTTGAGAGTCGGTTCAAATCTTTTTAAAATTTTTCCGGAATTTGTGAACACTTCTTGGACAAAGTAGGGCCTATAAAGTTTCCCCCCGTTGGCGACGGCCGCAAACATCTGAGCGATTTGTAAAGGAGAGGCCAGAATATAGGATTGCCCGATGACGCAAGAAAGGGTTTCTCCTCGTTGCCATTTTTGGCCGCTCTTTTTGAGTTTCCATTCCCGGGTAGGGATAAGTCCCGAAACCTCTCGAGGAAGGGCTATGCCCGTCTTTTTCCCAAATCCAAAAGAGAAGGCGTATTTGGCCAAGGTATCGATGCCGAGAAGCGTGGACATCTTATAAAAATAGATATTGCAAGACTCCCTAAGGGCCCTTTGGAGATTAACCCTTTGGTGGCCGAATTTTTTCCAGCAATGAAACATCCTACGTCCCGATTTAAATTTTCCCGGGCAATAGTATTCCGTTTTTTCATCGATAAGCCCTTCTTCAAGGCCGGCAATGGCCGCAATGACCTTGAAGGTCGAGCCCGGTGGGTAGTGTTCTTGGGTCGTGCGGTTTCTTAAAGGGTGGGTGCTGTCATTTGAAATCACGTCCCAATTCTTGGAACTTATGCCGCGGCTAAATCTCGAAGGATCGAAGGAGGGACGAGAGATCATGGCCAAGATTTCTCCCGTATGGATGTCTAGGGCCACCACACTCCCCATTTTTTGATCCAGGGCTTCGTAACCCGTTTGTTGGAGGTGGCGGTCAATGGTGAGTTTGAGGTTATGCCCGGGTACGACGGGTTTGCCCTTCACCCCACCTATAAAGTAGTCGCTTCCTCGGTGAATTTTTTTTCGTCCAAGAGCATCGACTTCCACAAATTCATGGCCGTCGGTTCCCCTAAGATCAAAATCCATTTGTTCCTCAAGGCCGAATTGGCCGATGAAGTCTCCCGACTTGTAGCGGATATTGTCCCGCTTTCGATAACGATCCAATTGTTGCTCTTGAATTTCAGAGATATAACCGAGTAAGTGGGCGCCGACCTCCTTGTCGAGATATTCTCTGGAGATAAATGTTTCCACACTGGCACCGGGGACTTTGGAGTTTTCCGTTTCGATGATGGTCACTTCCTTTCGAGATATATTTTTTTTGATAAGGACGGATTTATATTTGGCCTGATAGGCGTTTTGTTTTAATATCTGTTCGATATCCTCTACTTTCATTTCCAAGATATGGGCCAATTTCTTCAATGTTTTTTTTCGGTCTTTGAGGTATTGGGGCGTGATGACCGCATCAAAACGGGGAACATTGTCCACCAAAAGCTCTTGATTTCGCTCATAGACCATACCCCTGGGGGCCCTCACGACTTCTTTGCGCAGTCTATTTTGGAGTGACCATCGGTAGAGTTGTTCTCCTTTTAAAATTTGTAGATAGGAGAGTCTGGCCAAGATGATGGCAAAGCTAATGAGGACGGCATTTCCTATGAGAGTGGCCCTCTCTCGGTGCATTTTGACGATTTCTTCTTCGCTAAACATTAAACACCGACCCTATTGCCCGAACCCATCTTCCAGATTCGTCCAAGAAGATTGAAGAGGGCGGGAGAGAGGATGGATATAAAGAGACATTCGGGAATCGATTCCCAGAGGAAGTTTAGGGCAAAGGAAAAATCTCCCCGATTCATGTAGAGGAAAAGGGAAGTGATGAAATGCCAGGTCAATGCGGTCAACAAAGTGATCATCATGGTCGAGACGGTGGTGGAAAAGTCGATGATATTTTTGAGATAGGATATGCCGAGATAGATGAGAAGGCCGATGAGAGTTCCTTGAGACCAACTCTCTATGGAAAAAATGCCGTGGGTGAGTTGAACGATGAGAATAAAGAGGGGAAGGAAGGGGGATTTGATCCGAAAGACCAAAAAGAGAATGAAGAGGATATTAAAAGGGGGAAAAAAGTACTCAAGCCCTATGGCCGGAATAAAGGTGGCCGAAATCACCTCCAGCGCCATGAGGAGAAGGAGGGTCAAGAGGAGAGCGGTCAATGTATGGGGTAGGCGGGAATGGATCAAGGGACGGCCCCCGTGGCGTGTTTCCTTTGGGCGGGGCGGTGTGAGCGTTCTTTTGGTTTGAGGATGATCACTTCTTCGAGTTTTCCAAAATCGACACTTGGGGTGAGTTCGATAAATTGGGTAATCCCATAGGACTCTCGTTCAATTTTTGAAATTTTTCCGATTTGAAGCCCCTTGGGGTAGATTCTTCCCAGTCCCGATGTGATGATCTCGTCGTCCAAAACCACTTGCTTGCTTCTCGTGACATATTTCATAATGCATTTGCCCTCGTAATGCCCTTCGATAATGCCGTGGGAGCGGGTTTTTGTAATGATACCGTCCACCCGATTGCGTTGATCCAAAACGGTCATGATGTCGGAAAAGGAATCCGACACCCGATGGACCCGTCCCACGAGTCCATCCACGGCCACCACGGGAAGATCGTTTTCGATCCCACTGTCTTTTCCCCTATTGACCCGAATGAGTTTGACATTTCTTCCCGTATCCCAGCCAATGACTTGGGCCAAAATCTTTTCGTGTTCCAACCCCTTTCCCAGTCCGAACAACTCCTTGAGCCTTCTGTTTTCCTTTCTCAACTCCTCGAATTGAAAGATTTGATTTTTGAGTCGGGAAATCTCCCGAGCGAGCATCCCGTTGTCCTTTTTGACCTCCACGAGGTTGAGGTAGTGATGGACGAAGTTGGAAAGACCGTACTTGATTTCAAAGATAGAGTTTTGGAGAGGGCCCAAGAGATCGATCATCGTCCTTTCAAAGAGGGAGGAGGTCTGCTTGGGCGGCCCTTTTTTCATTGCATCAAATAGGGAGATCGACGAGACCAGGACAAAGACGATCACCTTGAGGCGGTTTTCTCTTTCCAAAAAGTTGGCCAACATCTTCTTTTCCTCTTCCTATCTCTGTGATAATGTTACCTTGGTCTGTACACCCTTGCCAATTGAGCATTAGTGACGGGGTGGTATCCCCAAAAGGGGGGTCAGGCCTTGAGGAAAAAACGGAACAAAGTCTTTAGGCAATGGCGTCATTTCGATCCACAACGGCCCAAATCATCACATTCCTCTTTGTGGGGCTCATCGTCTTTGCCTTCGTTTTTACCTTCGATGCCCCCCAAACGTTCGTGGGCCGGGGGCAACTGGGCCGCGTGGGGCCCCACGAGATCGATTTTCGGGAGTTCAACAGACAATACGAGTATCGCCAAAGATTGTTTTCCTCTCAAAAGGATAGCTTGCCCTTTGGCGGCGGCCAAATGGATCCCGCACGCCTGCGTCGCCTCACCCTCAGGGGCATGATCAATGAAAAGCTCTATCTCATTCTCGGGGAAAAATCCCATCTCAACGTGGGGGCGGACTCCATTCGCCAAGAGATTAGAAAACAAGGGAGTTTTCAAACGGAGGGGCAATTCGATTTTTTTAAATATAAGGATATCCTTGAGGCCAACCGATTGACCCCCGGAGATTACGAGCAAATCGTGGCCAATGACATCATAAAAGAGGAATCCGGGCGTTTGGTCTCAAAGGTCTCCGTTTCTAAAATGTTTGCCAAGGAAATGCTCTCCTTGAAAAGAGACAAGCGGAAGGTCTCCATGGTTCGCATCAAAGACGGGGATGTGCGCAAGCGGGTTCCGGTTTCAAAAGGGGAAATCGATGCTTTCTTGGGTTCGGAGGAAGGGAAAAAAAAGGCCTTGGAACTCTTTGAGAAGAAAAAGAGTTCCCTTGACAAAAAGGAAGAGGTAAAGGCCCGGCACATTCTCTTTAAGGGAAAGGACTCCCTTTCCAAGGCCAAAAAGACCTTGAAGACGATGGGAAAGAAAAAAATGGATGCCCAAAGCTTTGGGGCCTTGGCCAAAAAACATTCCGAAGGCCCCACCAAGACGAAAGGAGGGGACTTGGGATGGTTTGGAAGGGGGCAAATGGTCAAAGAGTTTGAGGAGGTCGCCTTTAGGCTCAAAAAAGGGGAGATATCGGATCCCGTCAAGTCCCCCTTCGGTCATCACCTCATCATGGTGGAGGGGCGAAGACCCTTCGTCCCGGCCGAATTTAAAGACCACGAGAGAAAACTCGCCTTAGAATGGCTTCGAGGGGAGAAAAAAAAGGAGGCCCAAGAGCTTCGCAAGGCATGGGCCAAGGAGTTCATGGCCCAAACGTCGAAGACATTTTGGGAAAAAAGGGCCCGCAAGTACGGCCTGGCCCACGAACTCGGTCAATCCTTGGGGCGTCTCGATTCGGCCCTGGGGTCTTTAAAACTTTCCCCGGAGGAAAAACAAAACATTTTCAAGGCCGCCTCAAAGGATATCTTTCTTGAGGAATCGGCCATGGCCTCTACGGTCATTTACGTCCATGGAGATCAAAAGGATAAGGACGAGGAAAAGAAAACCGTCCGTGAGGAATGGGAGGCCCAAAGGCGAGAGCTTTCCTTTCGGCTCAGGCGGGAGTGGATGGATAAACTTTGGAAAGATACTCCCGTGAGCTGTGGGGGAATGAAGATCACAAAACCCGAAGAGATCTTCAAGTGTCAAATCTAGGGCAACTGCTCGTACTTTTAAAAATTTCTTTGAGGAAGGCCGGCCTATGGGCAAAGGCATCCACCAGGTATTTGGCCGTGAGATTTTTTTGCTCGGAAGGGGTGAGAAGGTAGGGTTTTTTCGATGCCCTAAGAAATGAGCGGACGTGATAGAAGGTGATGGCCGCTGCGACGGAGATATTAAAACTTTGAGTGAACCCGAGCATGGGGATACGGCAGTGAAAATCGCTGAGTTCCAAGCTTTCCGGGCCGCAGCCATCCTTTTCATTGCCAAAGAAAAGGGCCGTAGGCTTAGAAAAATCCACTTCCTCTAGGGGCAAGGCCTTGGGAGTCATCGCCGTGGCCCCGATCCGATACCCATGGGAGCGGTAGTGATGGACGGCTTGAGAAGGGGTTTTAAAATCGACTATTTCCATCCATTTATCGGCCCCGGAGGTGGTGCGGGAGGAATGTTTTTGGTGTTCTGCGGCGATGCGCCCCAATCGGTAAAACCCCAAACCCTCACTGCTGCGGATGACCGCATGGACATTGCCCTGATCGTAGATATGTTCCATGATCCCGATAAAATGCTTGGAACGCTTGGAGACGGTTTCCTGCAATTTCTTTTTTCTTTGGGGAGTGAGGCGATCGATCAATGCGTCGATGACGATTTGGTCGCTCTCGGGGAGGATGCCTTCGCTTCTGAAACGATCTAAATAGTTTTTGTTTTCTCTGGACATTATTCCCCAAATGGCCCAATTTGGTGAAAAACCCTATAATAGGACGTAACTATTTTCAATAGGAAAGACCATACATGAAATTTTTTATCGTCTCCTCTCTCTTCTTTACCCTCGTCCACGGGCCCCTTTGGGCCACTTCTTCCAGTCCCCCAATCAAAAAGCACAAGAGGCAATTGATCTTGGGCAATATCATTAAAAACGGTCTTGAGACATTGCATTTTAGTCGAAACCCCTTGGATGATCGTCTTTCTCTTATTGCCTTTAAGCAATATGTGGAGGCCTTGGATTTTGGGAAGAGATTTCTCATCCAATCCGATATAGCGTATCTCAAAAAGTATGAAAAAAGGATCGACGATCAAGTCATTTCCGGAAATTTTGAAATCATGAAAGAGGGAGAGGCCAAACTCAAGATGCGCATAAGGCAGGTTAGAGATTATGTCAAAAAACGTCTTCAAAAACCTTTTCGTTTTGAGAGAAAAACCAAATTTCAATTCGATGCGGAGAAAAGATCTCGCCCAAAAGATATCAAAGAACTCTACAGGGTTTGGGATGACGTGCTTCTCGTGGATATTCTCAATAACCGTTTGGATTTAGAGGAAGAACAAAATGGAGTGAAGGACAAAAACTCGACTTCCAAGAAGAAGGGCAAGGGAAAAAAGAAAAGTAAAAAAAAGAAGAAGAAAAAATTAAGTGCTGCCCAAATGGATAAGGAAGCCGTCAAAAGGGCCAAAAAGAAATACACGAGACTTTTTAAGCGTATGCTTAGGGAAAGCGATAATGAACGGCTCGCCAAATTGCTCAATGCCGTGACCAGGGCCTACGATCCCCATACCCAATATCTTTCTCCCTTGGAAAAAGAGGATTTTGATATCAGTATGAGCGGTTCCTTGGAGGGTATCGGGGCCCTTTTGACGGAAGAGGGGGGCCATATCAAGGTCGTTGAGATCATTCCCGGATCGGCCTCTTGGCAAGGCAAAAAACTCAAGGCCGAAGACATCATTCTCAAAGTGGCCCAGGGATCAAAGGAACCCGTGGATATCGTGGGGATGAGGGTTCAAGAGGCCGTTCAACTCATTCGAGGTAAAAAGGGAACGGAGGTTCGGCTCACGGTCAAGCACGGAGACGGCACTACCGAGGTGATTTCTATCGTTCGAGATGTGGTGGTGATCGAAGAATCCTATGTAAAGTCTTCCGTTTTGAAGCAGAAGGGAAAGGCGAGGGTCTTTGGGTATATCCAGGTTCCCACTTTTTATCGGGATTTTAAAAAGGGTCTTATGGATAAAACGGCCCGCAATTGTACGGATGATGTGATGAATGCCGTTAAACGACTCAAGAAATTGAATGTCTCCGGAATGATCTTGGATTTGCGCAATAACGGGGGGGGCTCCTTGGAGGATGCCCGCTTGATGAGTGGGCTTTTTATTGAAAAAGGCCCCATCGTTCAAGTTAAAAACTATGAGGGGAAGATCGATATTCTCAAAGACCGGGATTCCAAAGTCGCCTACGATGGGCCCCTTATCGTTCTCGTCAATAAATTTTCTGCATCCGCTTCGGAAATTTTGGCTTCGGCCATGCAAGATTACGGACGGGCCTTGGTTGTAGGAGGAGGGGAGACTCACGGCAAGGGAACGGTGCAAACCCTTTTAGACCTCGATAATTATATCAATCCTAAAAATCTTCATTTTAATTCTCCGCTGGGTTCCATCAAACTCACGATTCAAAAATTTTATAGAATCACCGGGGGCTCCACTCAATTTAAAGGAGTGAGTGCGGATATCGCTCTTCCCGATCCCTTCGCCTATATCAAGAGCGGAGAAAAATACAACGACTTTTCCCTACCCTGGGATGAGGTCAAGGCCTTAAAGTTTAAAAAATGGCCAAAGAGTTTTGATCTTAAGGCCCTCAAGAAAAAAAGCTTCAAGAGGGTGGCCAAGAGTAAGAAGTTTCAAAATATCGTCAAGAGCATTCGCACTCTAACGGATAGGAGAGAAAATACCATGCTCTCCCTTTCACTCAAGGCCATGAGAAAACGCAGGGAAGAAAGGCGCAAAGAGGTAGATCGTTTCAAATTCGATGAACTCAATAAAGATATCGTCGTCACCCATGTGGGCCTCGATCAAAAATTGCTCAACAAGGATCAGAAGAAGAGGAAAGAGGAATGGGCGGAGGGGCTTAAAAAGGATCCCTATATCGAGGAGACTTTGAACATCCTGGAAAATCTATTCGTATCATCTACGGCCTTGAAGGGGTCATAACCCTTTTATTTGTTTTAGGATAGGCCCTAAGTATTCGGGGCATTTAGCCGCCCGGCCATCTCGGTCATTTCCGGGTCGCCGGGGTGGAGGCGAAGTCCGTTTTGGAGAAGGTGGAGGGCCTTTTTGTTTTCTCCAAGTCGCTCGTGCCATTTGGCCAAGAGAATCCAGCGCTCTTTTTCAAAACTGTAAATCCACTCTACACTTGAGGTGAAGGCGTGGAAAAAGAGGGGATTGGGGGTCTCAAGGGCCCTTTCCAAAGTGTTCCGGGCCAGATTCGATTGCCCCTTTTGATGGTATTGGCGGGCCAAGAGGATCAGAGGATAGATATTTTCGGGATTGAGTTCGGTGTTGCGTTTATACATGGCGATGGGGTGAACAAAAATTTGTCCGTAGTTTCGAGAGAGGAGGGCCATGGACAGGACGAGGAAAAGACTTGCGCAAAGGGGGAGTCCTTTGAACCTTGTGAATCGCCCCTTGAGTTTGTTCTCGAATATCGTCGTAGGGAGTAGGGTGAGCAAAAGTCCTAAAAGCCCCGCAAGGCCCATATAGAGATAGCGGTTGGCCACAAAGCTGAATTTGAAATGGGGCATATAGGCCAATCCGGAAACGGGGATAAAGGACGCCAGCCAAAAGATCAAAAAATAATCCCCGATGGGATGGGATCTTTTGGCCTTTTTTATGAAGAAAAAGAGGAAAAGGAGGGCCCCGAGGATCAAGGCCTTGGGCCAATGGAAAATTTGCTTGGGGTACATGAACATGAGGGGATAGGGAAAAACGGTTTTTTGGAGATA
>JAPONP010000213.1 GCA_026713835.1 Bacteriovoracales bacterium | reverse complement strand
TCTTTAAGTAAAAAATGCCCTCAACGTGCCACAAGCACGCCTTCAGACATTTTTTGCTTTCATCCTTGCCGGGCACAATCTCGCTCGCTTTCATCACGAAGGTGGTTTTAGGATAGGCTCTTAGTATGCCTTAGGGCATATCGAATTCCAATCTTTCCCAGCCGCTATTTTGATACCGATGGGAAATTTGCTCAAAGACATTGCCCTCTTTTTTCCAGGAGACCCCTGCTTTGTTTTGGGCCTTTTGGGCAAATCGAATGATATCGTCATTATTTTGAGGCCCCCTTCCCTTCTTCTTTTTCAAAAAGGCGAGAGGGTCATTTGATCGGTTTGAGGAACGGGCCTTTTTTCTGAAGGGGTCTTTCACGGCTATTCGAGGCGAGGGCTTGACCCGAGTTCCCTTTCTCTTAGATTTTCCCGGGGATTTGAAGCGGGCCAGGAATGAGTCGGCTCCCGGAAAAGGTGAAAGCTTTGACATTTGGGCCGCAAGCCTTTTGGGGATGCCGGCTTTCATCAGAACGCTCGCCCTTTTCTTTTGCTCTTCACTCAAGGGCCTATCGTCTGAGTCGATATTTTTATCGGCCATATCCAAGGCCCGTTTAAAGGCCCTTTGACCCAAAAAAGACCCTCCGAGAAGGTTCGGGTTTAAACGACCGTTGGCAAGATTTTTGAAATCTGAGAGGAGGCGTCCGGGGATGGTTGAAGACGCAAATTCCGGATAGTTGAAAAGTTGATTAAAAGATTGATCGGCACAGGTGCCGGAAGAGGTGCAGTCGCAACTTGGATCCAGTTGCATCTTGGAATCCACACAATCCACCGAAGCCATTCCCGGGGGAAGGGTGGGTCTTGGATCGTTTACGGGAAGGCAGTATTTGGTGTCCTTGACCGTTTCGATTTGGGCACAATAGCAGTCCCTTTCGGTGATGGGGTTGCAATCCCCTTTGCCCGGGAGGGCGTCGCCGATCTCTTTGACGATATCCGCATATTTGTCGTGATTTCCTTTGAGGCGGTTATAAAAATAGGCCAAAAAGGCCGAGCCCCCCATCTTGACGTAGGTCATGTTATTGGCATTGGTGAAACCAAATTTGGTGGCGATGACGGTGGCGTAGCAAGCCGTGGCGAGCGTCCAGCCTTGGGCCTCCTTAACGGCGGTCTTGCTTCTGGCCCTATGGGTGGCGGCCTGTTTGTAGAAGATTTCCTTTTGAGAAAGATTTTTGGCAGAAAGTCCTTCTCTTATGACCCTTTGTTCTCTTTGTTGCATACCTTTGGCCCACACAGTTCCGAGCATGGGGATATAGGCGCAAAAATCGGTCATTTTTTTGTCGCTACTTTCTCCGGTCGTTTTCTTTTTGCGAGCGGAAAAAGACCCTCCCGCAGGCCCTAAAATCATGGACGCCATTTGGGCCGCCGTTTTGAGCAGTTCATCTTCGCTTTCCCCGAAGGCATGGGCCTTTTCACCACGGCAAACCCTTTCTCTCTCTTTGCTCTTACTACATTCCTTTTCACGGATCCTTTTGAAAAGACCCGGATGCTCAAACTCCAAGGCTTCGATACGTTCCTGATCGCTTAGGGGGCGTTGGTATTCTCCGGATCTTTGGTCGGGAGTCCGATAATTTCCGGGCCCTTCGGGATTTTTGGTCACATCCATTCCGAAGGCGGCTTGGGAGAGGGTCAGTGTAAAAAAAAGGATCATTTTCATTGACGACCTCATTCATTCATTCAATATCTTATGCTATCATGGCCTTGGGAAACTGGCGTAATGAGGTGGCTTTTTATTTATAAAGCCTTGTTATTTCGAGAGGTTACAACTTTCACAAGGGAGGCGAGGGCCATGGTTTATAGGCAACGATACTGGACGATTGGGAGGAGGCAGACATGAAGGATAGGGTTTTGACCCATACCCAGGATCATGAGCTTTCCCACTCCATGGCCCACTACCTTTTGACGATTCATAAGCTCAAGGAAAAAAAGGGTTATGCGAGGGTGACGGATATAGCGAAGGATTTGGGGTTGACCAAGGGCTCTGTTTCCACGGCCCTCAATAGTTTGCGAAAACGTCAATTGATCGGAGATGAAGACGATAGCAAATTTCTTTTGCTCACTCCCCAAGGGCATCGAGAAGTCCACAATATCCTGAGTTCGAGAACCCTTCTCTACTACTTCCTTCGGGATTTTCTTTGCGTCGGTGACGATTCGGCCCATAAAGACTCTTGTCTCATGGAGCATCTGATGAGTTCGGAGACCCGAGAGAAACTTTTTGATTTTATGAAATCCTTTACCCTTGAGGACGCCCAAGGGCCCATGGAAAGGCTTGAGCGATTGAGAAAGAATATCGGCCTTGATTTTCAGCGCTATAAGAACTATGATGAATTTTTGGAAGATCAGAAAGGCGATTCCTATCTCAAGTGACAAGTGATGGAAAGCGGTTGAAAGGGATCACCTTTTTTTTGGCAAAGGGCCTTGGATGTTGAAGTCGTTTTGGATTCCCCTTCAAAAGTTATCCACCGATGAAAAAAAGAATCTCATTTTTTTGACATTGGCCTATTTTTTTTCTCTCATGTCCTATCCCATTATTCGTTCCAGTAGTGATGCCTTTTTCCTTCAGACCCATGGGGTTAAAAATTGGCCCTGGGTCACCTTTTACTCGGTGATCGTCCTCTCCATCTGCATTTTTCTCTTTAGCAAGGTGCAGGCCAAGATCGGAGTCAAAAAATTGTATGCTTTGGTCTCTTTCTTTTCCGTGGCCTTCTTTCTCTGTTCAGCCTTCGCTCTCAAAGCGGATATCGCCATTTTTTCTTATGCCACCTATATATGGAAGGAATGTTATATCGTGATTCTTCTTCATCTGTGTTTGGCCTTCTTCAACACCCACTTTAGCTACGACTTTGCCAAATCCTTCTTCGGTCCCTTTGGGGCCGTAACGAGCATCGGCCCCATTATAGGAGGGGCCTTCACGTCCTTTTTTACAAAAGAAATCGGCGTTTTTTGGCTTGTGATTGTAGGTGCTTTGATTTGTCTTCTCACGCCCCTCGCTTTCCTCATGCTTTCGGAACGGACGGGGACGGAAAGAAAAGAGCGTCCACAGGAAAACCCCCTGGCCTCCGTTCGTGACATTTGGCCCTATGTGGCCACCATCGTTGGGATCATTATGGTGACTCAATTTATCATCAATGTGGCCAATTTTAAGTTTAACTTTGTGGTTCAAAATAACTTTGCGGCCATAGAGGATAAAACGACTTTTTTTGGGAAAATCTATACCCTCATCAATATATTGACCTTGGTGATTCAACTCGTCGTGACCCCCATCGCTTTGAGATCCATGTCTCTTAGGGCCAACCACTTTTCCATCGTAGGGCTTCACCTCCTCGTTTTCCTCCCCTTACTCATTTTGGGGGGGCAGGTGGTTTGGGCCGTCTCGGCGGTTTTCATCTGCGCCAAGGGCCTGGATTATTCCCTCTTTGGCGTGGCCAAGGAGATGCTCTACTATCCCCTTAAAGAATATCAAAAATACGGGGCCAAATATATCGTTGATATGGTCATGTATCGCTTTTCAAAAGGTCTGGTCTCCCTCTCTTTGACCCAAGTGCAAAACTTTAGGGCCCTGGACGCTTTGATAAGTGTTGCCGTTTTGATCTGGGGCGCCTTGGTTTTTTATGTCTTTCGCCTTCACGGGAGACTCAAAAGGAGTAGTGAGCGATGAAGATTTTTTTTGAGGAATTTAAGACTCCCTTTAAGACATTGCCATTTGGAAAATGGAAAATTGAAGACTACTTACCGGCGGTCAAGAAGGCCATGAGGTTGGCCAAGGAAAGAATTGAGGTCCTTAAAAATTCTTCTAAGAAAGCCGATTTTGACCATTTTTTGTCTCCCTACTTGGAATCCACAAAGGAGTTGGATCTCATCTCTCGCACTTTTTTTAACCTCCACTCCGCCCATACCTGTAATGAAATGGAAAAAGCGGCAGGGGAGCTGTCTCCTCTTCTGAGTGCTTTTTCCAACGATCTTTTTCTCGATGCCAAAATCTTTGAGCAACTCAAAATGACCTATGACAAAAGGGAAGAAGGGCGAAAGCTCACGGTGGAGGAAAAGACGATTTTGGAGGATGAATACAAAACATTTGTGAGGAATGGGGCCCTTTTGAGCGAGGAGAAAAAAAGGGCCTTGAGGGAGGTCGATGAGCAACTGGCCAAGCTCCAGGTGCAGTTTGGAAAGAATGCCTTAAAGGCCAAGAATCAATATGTCATGCCCGTAACCAAAGACGATCTTGACGGAATACCCGAGGACAACCTAGAGATTTTTAGGAATGTGGCCAAAGAAAAGGGATTATCCGGCCATGCGGTCACTTTTGATTTTTCCGTCTATATGCCCTTTATGCAAGGGTGTAAGAAGAGGGCCCTTAGGGAAAAAGTTTATACGGACTACGTTCAATCAGCTACGGATGGAGAATTTGATAATAGATCTATTTGCAAAGACATGATCTCTTTGAGAAAGAAACGGGCCGGGATTCTCGGATATCCCGATCATGCGACCTTTGTCTTGGAGAGACGTATGGCCGAAAGCTCCCAAGAGGTCATGGACTTTTTGGACGAGTTTAAGGCCAAGGCTTTAAAAAAGGCCCAAGATGAGATGAAAGAGTTATCCGCTTTTGCCAAAGAGATGGATTCGATCGATAGGCTCATGCCTTGGGATTTTTATTTTTATAGCGAAAAATACAAAAAACAACTCTTCGATTTTGACGACGATACCCTAAGGCCCTATTTCCCCCTGGAGTCCGTCGTTCAAGGGGTTTTTGAGACGGCTTTGAGGCTTTACGGTATTCGCTTTAAGGAAAATAACGAGATTCCCACCTACCACCAGGATGTGACGGCCTATGAGGTTTGGGACGATCGAACATCCAAGATATGTGGAATTTTTTACGCCGACTTTTTTCCGCGTTCCTCGAAGCGCCAAGGGGCCTGGATGTGCAATTATCGCAAGCAATCCCAAGAGCAAATTCCCCATGTGGCCATCGTCTGCAATTTTACAAAACCCGTAAAAGACAGACCGTCCCTCCTCACCCACGGGGAGGTCTTGACCCTTTTTCATGAATTTGGACACGCCCTCCACGGTCTTCTTTCCAAATGTCGCTATTCGGCTTTGAGCGGCCCTCAGGTCTATTGGGATTTTGTGGAACTTCCCTCTCAACTCATGGAAAACTGGGCCTTTGAGAAGGAGTGTTTGGATATCTTTGCCAAGCATTACAAGACGAAAGAGACCATACCGAGATCCCTGCTCAAAAAGATTAAGGAGTCCCAATCCTTTTTTGAAGGCCATGC
>JAPONP010000212.1 GCA_026713835.1 Bacteriovoracales bacterium | reverse complement strand
GGGGTTCGAATCCCTCTTTCTCCGCCATAAAACCTATAACCCCCCGAGATCGGGGGGTTATTTTATGCCTGAAATCCCTGTTATTTTTGATCAACGATCCTCATGGTTAGGGAACATTATAAAGTGCTGAAGGATCGCTACAATCAGATGTATTGCCGGCGTCGTCTGTGGCCGTAGCATAAAAATACCAGTCTCCCGAAGTCAGTGCCGTAGAGGGTGTCACGTCCACGGAAACGGCATTGATTCTCGCCGTTTTCATAAGATTGGCATCCGTACACTCACTTGAACTCGACGTATTGGAGGCGTAAACCTTGAGAAGGTCACCCGAGGTGAGTCCGCCCACCGTAACCGTAGGGGAACCGTCGGAACCCGAAGCCGTGGGTTGGCTTGGAGCGGACGGAGGCGTATTGTCATAAATGTAGGCGATAGAAGATTTGGAACATTTGTTCATGCCGTAGGCGTAGTAATAGTGATGAGTACCTTCGGTAAGGTTTGTGATATTCACGGTACCGTTACTTCTTAGGATATTTCCCACCCTGTTTGAAGAAGTACAGGTGTCATCACTATAGAGAATAAAGGGGTTGGAATTGGTGATCCCCGAGACCCTAAGAACGGGCGCATTGCTCGTGCTAGGGGAACGACTTCCCGTATTCAAGCTGACAGAAACGGTGTCCATTGTGCAGGAATTGCTTCCGGTGCCTCCGCATCGCCAACCTCTCAGAGAGGTTCCAAGGGCCAGGGCTTCCGAGGAACTGTCATCGTTAATCACGGTGACGGGATGATCCTTATTGACGGAAGCATCGTTACCCAGTCGTCCGTTGCCTCCGACTCCCCAGCAGCGAACTTGTCCCGAATCCAAAAAAGCACAGGCGTGATTAGCACCTGCCCCAAGTTGTATGATTCCGCCAAGTGCGGTGCTGGATCCATCCCCGTCAATGACGGCAACCGGATACTCCGTATTGCCGGAAACGTCATTGCCCAATTCTCCGTTATTTCCTTGTCCCCAACAGCGGGCTTCTCCGGAATTTAAAAGTACACAGGTGTGGCTGCCGCCTCCCGCAAGTTGGGTGACTCCGGTGAGTGCATTGGAGGAGCCGTCCCCATCGATGACGGTGACGGGGTGATCCTTATTGTCGGTATCGTCGTTGCCGAGTCGTCCGTTGCCTCCAACTCCCCAGCAGCGAACTTCCCCGGAAGTCAAAAGAGCGCAGGTGTGTAAATATCCCGCAGCCAGTTGCACGATCCCGGTAAGGGCATCGGAGGAACTGTCCCCATCGACCACGGTGACGGGATGATCCTTGTTTACAGAAGCATCGTTACCCAGTCGCCCATTCTCCCCTTTTCCCCAGCAGTGGGCTTGCCCAGAATCCAAAAGAGCACAGGTATGATCGGCCCCGGCCACGAGTTGTACGATCCCGGTGAGTGCATCGGAGGAGTTGTCCCCGTTAATCACGGTGACGGGATGATCCTTATTTGCAATAGCGTCGTTACCCAGTCGCCCATGCTCCCCCTTTCCCCAACAGCGGGCCTGCCCGGAAGCCAAAAGGGCACAGGTGTGGACGTTTCCTGCGGCCAGCTGCACGATTCCGGTAAGTGCAGAAGAGGAGCCGTTGGCCCTTACCACGGTAACGGGATGATCCTTATTTGTGGTAGCGTCGTTTCCAAGTTGTCCGCTATCCCCTTTTCCCCAACAGCGAGCTTGCCCGGAGGCCAAAAGGGCACAGGTGTGGACGTTTCCTGCGGTCAACTGCACGATTCCGGTAAGTGCAGAAGAGGAGTTATTCCCATTGATGACGGTGACAGGATGATCCTTATTCGCAAAAGCATCGTTTCCAAGTTGTCCGCTATCCCCTTTTCCCCAACAGCGGGCCTGCCCGGAATCCAAAAGGGCGCAGCTATGGGAACCTCCCCCGACCACTCTCTCAAACGAAAATCGAAAGGCTGATTTTGTGGTATCGACGGAAATGCTAAGATCCGTTGCCGCTTGGTTGTTAATGGAATTGATATCGGTAGCACTGTTTTCTGGAATACCGATGACCATGGCAGAAGCCGAGGATGCCGAAGGCGTGGCCACGACGGTATAGGTGTGTCCACTCCCGTAAAATTGACCCAAAGTTCCCCCTAGAATCGTCATGTCCGTTTTCTCAAACCCCGTCACTACTTTATTGAATCGGGCCGTGACAAGAGTGGCGTCTCCCTTTCTCAAAACTCCGGTCGCAGAATGTGTAAGCGTTACCGTCAATCCTACATTTACGGGAATGGACAAATTACCGGCAGCCGTATTGCCGTTATCGGCTCCATCGGTGGCGGCATTGGCGTCGAGGGAAATAACCATCGTGCCGTTAGAATTGCCGGAGGAAGTGGCCGGGATTGTCCAAACGGTTCCCGCAGTGGTCTCCGTGAGAACCCCAAGGGTTCCTCCCGTGATAGTCAGGTCGGCTTTGGCAAATCCACTGACCGCTTCGCTGAATGTCACGGTGATCGTCTCTGCGTCTCCGGTGTTTAGTGTGCCGCTCCCGCCCCTTGAAAGGGTGACCGTGGGAGCCTGGGTGTCCACCGCAATAGTCAGATCACGGGCGACCGCATTGCCATCGCCGCTCCCATTTTGAACCACATCGGCACCCAAAGAAATCACCATATCGGCGGTGGAATCGGCGGTGGGAGTGGCGACAATCGTCCAAACGGTTCCCGCAGTGGTCTCTGTGAGTACCCCAAGGGTTCCCCCCGTGATGGCCAGGTCGGCTTTGGCAAATCCACTGACCGCTTCGCTGAATGTCACGGTGATCGTCTCTACGTCTCCTATACCGAGTGGGCCGCTACCGCTTCTTGAAAGCCTCACGGTAAGAGATCGGGTGTCCACCGCAATTGTGATGCCGGCAGCCTTATTGCCGTTATTGGCCTTATCTTTGGCGGCGTTGGCGCCCAGAGAAATCACCATATTGCTAGTGGAGTTAGCGGCGGGAGTGGCGACAATCGTCCAAACGGTTCCCGTGGTGGTTTCTTTGAGCACTCCAAGAGTTCCCCCCTTGATGGTGAGGTCGGACTTTGTAAACCCGTTCACCGCTTGGCTAAAGGTTATGGTGATCGTTTCCGTCTCTCCTGCACCCAGCGTCCCGCTCCCGCTTCTTGAAAGCTTGACGGTGAGGCCATTGCGATCACTTCCCTTCCAGCCGAAGGGCTCATCGGCACAGCCAACGAAAAAGAGTGCCAATGTGAAAAGTAAAAGCGTCTTTGAGATCAATCGGAACAAAAAGATGCGCCGCATAAAGCCCCCCTCCTCGCAGTAGAGCGCCCTCTTCTCTCTTGGGAACACTCCGCTTACCCTACAGATTCAATCGGCCAAAGATTCCTCTTCGGCGAGGGTAAAAAGAACCAATTTTCCCAGGAAAAGTCTGGGTTATTTGTATAGCATTACCATTGTGGCACTCGCCCTCTGGCACCGTCAACAGATGATCTCGGTATGTTGCGTCGAGCCATTTCGTTTAATGAAAGAGTTTGGCCACTCATGGTAGAAATTTCATTGCCTTTTGAAAGATCGGGTTTTCATGCCGTAGGATGCGAACAATTATGACGATAAGACTTAAATTTAAAGACTTTACCTTCATAGGAATGGGGGTTCTTTTCTTAATGTTCGCTTATACACCGAAGGGGCTCGCCGCAAAGGATTGTTCCAAATGGCTAGAGGGGAAGGCAGGGAAGACTCGAAAGAAAGAGGTGAATGAGGCAACGACTCATTTCAAGGCCTATGTGGAACTTTTGATAGAACGTCAAGTGATCACAGACAAAGAGCTGATCCGATTCATCGAAGCCTTGGAAAGAGGAGAGATCGTTAATCCAATCTCTGAAAGAAAAGCTCGGGTGAGCAGGGCCGCTTTAATTCACAGGAAAGGAATCCAAATATACATTGATGAAACAAAACCCAACCCCCGGGAGCTTTTAGAGTGGTCACATAGAATCCTAAAAGAAAAAAAAATCGTTCGCAAGGTAAGGGTTAAGGTTCAAGAGGAAACGGAAGACATTCATCAAAAAATGATCTTTCGTCCCGTGACGGGAAAACGTTTCTTCATAGGAGAGGGTATCTACCAAAAAGAAATCCATCTCACGAATACGATTGAAGTCATGTCAACTCCCGTTACTCAAAAACAGTGGACGGAGATTATGGGAGAAAACCCCTCATACTTTTCAGGCGGGATCGGCTCCACCGAAAAAGAAGTGAATGGAAAACGGGTTCTCATGCGTCCGGATCATCCCGTCGAAAATGTGACGTGGTGGTCGATGATCGTCTTTGCCAATAGACTTTCCGAGAGTCTCGGTCTTAAGCCGGCTTTTGACTTGAGCGACATCAAATGGAGAAAGGGCACTCGAGCAGAAAACGGAACTTTGGAAGCGGAAAGCGGAGAAATCAGAATCAATGCCCCCGGTGGAGATTACTACCTTGCGGAAGGATTTAGGCCGCCGACGGAAGCAGAGCAATTGTATCTGCTAAGTGCAGGAGGGAAAACAAAAGGAAAACCTCCTTTTGACGATAGGGATCTTCAATACTATGCATGGTACGTAGAAAATTCAAACGGACAAACCCATCCGGTAGGCGAGCTAAAGCATATTGCGATCGATGGCCAAGAGTTTTCCGATCTCTATGGAAACGTGTGGGAATGGGGATGGGATTTGTACGGAAGCATACCCATTTGGGGGAAAAATCCCGTAAGGGCCAACCGGGAAACGTATAGCTTTTTCGTTTCCAATATCTTCGGAGGAAGTTGGGCCTCTCATATTCGTTGGTTCTTTCCCGCAAACAACCGTTGGCGCAAAGGTCAAGCTCGAATCGTACCCCATAAGAACGTGGGCTTTCGACTTGTGAGAACGATTGATTTATGATGTGGTTTTGGGATGGGCTCTTATTCTCAATCCATCAAAAAGGGAGAGGGGTGGAGTGAATTTTTTAGCTCATCTTTAAGACTACTATGCCCATAAAAATTGAGAACATAGGGAGCAAAGTCTCCATACTTCTCTTCAAGTTCTAAAAGATGCTCGGATGTTACACGACCCTCATCTATAAGGGGGCAAAGAGATTTAAAATCAAGGTTTTGTTTCTTGAGGACTTTCTTTATGTTTGTTTGAATTTTAATCTTATTCTTTTCCTTTTTAAAACGAGAGCAATTGATAGATTCATCAAAGCCATGATCGATATAATCCCCCCAATCGATGGATTTGACCTGTACCCAACGATTGTCTTGGCAATCTATATACGGGCCAAGATTTTCCCCCAAAAGATCGTCTTCTTTTTGGAGTATATGGTTCCAAAATCTCATCCCGTTAAAATTGGCCAATAAATCTCCATAAGAAATGATCCTCGTGGTTCTAGCACCAAAAAAACTATTTTCACTCTTCCAGCTTAATAAAAAAGCTTTTCTTAAAGGTTTATTCTTAAGATAGTGGGTTTTAAAAGATTTGAATCCGAAAGTAAAGAAGTGGCCGATCTTATCGGTTCCTAAATAAACATCTCCTATTCTAAAAATCCGAGAAAGCAAGGGTTGGATGAGAAGCGTTGGAGCACCGATGATTCTTATAAATTTAATCGGGATATAGTTTTCATAAATGCTTCCCTCCAAGGGGTAAGACAATTTATCCAATTTATCGTTAAGAACGATCTCTTTTCGAGTCCAGCCCTTCAATTTAAAGCCACTTGTGAATTGTTTTTTTAACATTCGATACAGGCGTTTCTCATCACATTCACTTGGCAATTTTTCTAAAACTTGGGTCATCCTCTCGTTGATGGATCGATTTAATTGTTCCCTTGAATCCATAAGAGAAGCACTGGCGGCATAGTTTGAGAAATGATCCACTTCGTGAGCGTGAAGACCCCCCGGGCCCACCAGACCGAAAGATAATGAAAAGATAAAGGCAAGTCTTTTTTTGCGGCGCACTAGCCCTCCCTTACAAGCTGGCCGGGAGTAGAGGACTCGAACCCCTAACCCAAGATCCGAAGTCTTGTACGTTATCCAGTTACGCCAACTCCCGCTCAAAGAATCTTTGCACGACCCGTCTTTTCTGTAAACTTTACGGAGAAGATTTTACGTGGGTGTGGGGATCTTGACGATTTAAGGCAACGATCACGGCAACACCGAAGATCATGACGCCCATGGCCATAAGCGTTTCTAAGGAGAGTTCGGGAAGGAAGCTTTCTGATTTGAGCACCCTTTCTTTGCCCCTTACAACGACGGTTTCAAGAGTCTCTTTCCAGGGCCAAACTTTCCTTAGAGAGCCCAGGAGAAGGCCCGTGATAAAAGCCGTCATGGTGTCGGGATACTTTTTAAAAAGTCGGCCGAGTAACCTGGAAATGGAAACGAGGCCGAGGAGGGCGCCTGCGGAAAAAACGGCCATGATGAAAAGGTTTTCCCAATCGAAAGGATTTCTCAAGGCCCCCGTGATGAGTTCGTATTTCCCAAAGATGAGCAACAAAAAAGAACCACTTATTCCCGGAAGGATCATTGCCGTTATAGCGATGAATCCCAAAAAGGCGATAAAGAGGGGGTGGCTTGGAGTTTCTAACGGGATCAGGCCCGTTAGGAAATAGGCCCCCACTCCTCCTACGGACAAGGAGACGATATTGGGCCAAGCTCGAGGCCTTTCCAATTTTGCCCACAAAAAGGGGATGCTGGAAGCGATCAGACTAAAGAAAAAGGCCCAGGTTGGGATCGGGTGATCAGTGATGAGAAAATGCATGAGATGGGCCAAGAGAAAAAGGGCAGAGACGATACCAAGGCCTAGGGCGATAAGAAAGCGGCTATGGATTTGGGCGCAAGCGGCTTTAAGTCTGCAAGATAAAAGTTCTTTTAAAGCCTTTGCATTGAGAGACTGGAGGGCCGCAATGAAATGTGTATAAATCCCCGAAATAAAAGCGATGGTTCCTCCTGAAACTCCGGGGATAAGATCAGCCGTTCCCATGCAAAACCCCTTTGCGTAGAGGGCCAAATACTCTCGTTTTGATCTTGGGCCGGGGGAAGATTGAATGGCTTGGGACCACTTCATGCGGTCGCCGACGCCTCACTCGTTTCATGAAAGGGGGTTTCCTCAATGGGGACGACTGCCTTGCAATCGGGGCATTGAAGATGATCACCCAATCGCTTCGTGGTTCGTCTTCCCATAACCGGGTTTCGACATTCCGGACAATCGTATTGTGTAGGGAGAAGCCACATGGCGTAGTCACAATCCGGGTAACGATTACAACCGTAAAACTTTCTCCCGTAGCGACTGACCTTTTCTGCAAAATATCCCTTGCGGCAACTTGGGCATTTCACATTGAGATAAAAGGATAGGGTTGTTTTGCAATTTGGATAATCTTCACAGGTTAAAAATCGTCCGTACCTTCCCTTTTTCACAACGAGTCTCTTTGCGCAAGTTGGACAGTTTTCCCAAAAATACTGTTTGGGGACGATTTCTAAAGAGCCATCCGGTTTTCGTTTGAAATCTTCAGTTCCATTGCAGTCTGGATAGTTGGCACAGGTTAGAAACTGGCCGTTGCGCCCCCATTTGATTAAAAATTTATGTTCATGGCATTTTGTACAGACAAAATCCGTGGGTATTTCTTGTTTTTTGAGATTTTTCATCTCATTTTTGGCTTTTTCCAAAGTGACTTCAAATTTCTTCCAAAATTCCTTTAAAACTTTGGTGTATTTGACCTCTCCCTCTTCGATCAAATCCAGTTTTTCCTCCATATTGGCCGTAAAGGTGACTTCCATTTCTCTAGGAAAAGATTCGATAAGCATTTGGCAGACCACCTCGCCAAGTTCTGTGGGATGATAACGATTTTCGAGCTTTTCCACATAACCTCGATCAACGATATTGGAAATGATAGAAGCGTATGTAGAAGGTCTCCCGATTCCCTTTTCCTCCAAATCCTTGACGATGGAGGCGTCGTTATAGCGAGGCGGCGGTGATGTCCAATGTTCCTCGCTAGAGGGAGGAGACAAAGGCTTTAGCATCTCTCCCTCTTTGAAGGAGGGAAGAAGTCCGGTTGCCTTTTCGTTTCCTTCCTCACGATGCTCACCCCTTTTTAGGGCCTTTTCCACTTTGCTATCGGAATAAACGGCCCTAAATCCTTCAAACTTAACGATTGATCCATTGATTCTAAAATAATGTCCGGCATTGACGATAATGACTGTCGTTTGGTCGAGAATGGCCGAGGCCATTTGGGAAGAGATAAACTTGTTCCAAATAAGTGAATAGAGTTTAAACTCATCGGCCGTCAAATCCGGCTTGATACTTTGAGGAGGTAGGGCCAAATTGGTGGGTCGAATGGCCTCATGGGCGTCCTGGACCTTTCCTTTCCCCTTCTTTTTGTATTGATAGGGTGCCGGAGGGAGAAAGTTTGGGCCGTATTTTTCTTGAATATAATCCCTAAGGGCCGAAATAAATGAGGGCTCTGTCCTCACGGAGTCCGTTCTCATATAGGTGATAAGACCTTGGGGGCCTTCTCCTAGAACTGGAATTCCCTCGTAGAGTTTCTGGGCCAACATCATGGTTTTTTTAGAAGAAAACCCCAACTTATTGGCCGCTTCTTGCTGTAATTTAGAGGTCGTAAAAGGAGGCGTGGCATTTTGTCGCCTCTCTCGCTTGCGGATTTCACTCACCTCGAAAGGATTATCCGCAATATCTTTTAGAATCTTTTTAACGACATCTTCTTCGGTTAAATCGACCTTTTTATTGGGATCGGCTCCGTAGTACTTCCCCTCAAAAAGGATTTTTTTCTTTTTAAATTTGGCATGGATGGAAAACCATTGCTCCGGATTAAAGGCCCTAATCTCTTTTTCTCGCTCGACGATAATTCGCAAGGCTACCGATTGAACCCTTCCTGCGGAAAGCCCTCTTTGCACTTTATCCCATAGGATGGGAGAAATTTTATAGCCGACCAATCGATCGAGGATTCTTCTCGTCTGTTGGGAATAATACTTATTTGGATCGAGTTCTTGGGGAGCATCGACGGCCGAACGAACGGCTTCCTTGGTGACGGCATTAAAGAGAACCCGATAAATTTTTTTTCGTTTTCCAATCTCTTCGGCCAAATGATAGGCGATGGCTTCACCTTCTCGATCCGGGTCGGGAGCAAGATAAATCTCTTTGACCCCACGGGACAATTCCTTGATCCTGTCGATGACTTTGGCTTTCCCAGATATAGGAACGATGTCCGTTGCAAAGTTCTTTTTGACATCGACTCCAAGTTTTGATTTGGGAAGGTCTTTAATATGGCCGTTACAAGCCACGACCTGAAAGTTTCTGCCTAAATACTTCTTTAAAGTTTTCGCCTTAGAGGGGGACTCGACGATCACCAAAGAGCGAGCCTGAGTCTTTGTTTGAGCTTTCTTTTTGGCTTTGGCTTTGGTTTTTTTCTTTGATTTTTTCTTCGTCGATTTTTTCTTGGTCTTTTTTGCCTTTTTCTTTGCAGCGACTTGAGAAGTTTTTTTTGCAGTTTTCTTCTGCTTTTTGATAGCTGCTCTTTTCATTTTCTCCTACAGTTTTTATTTATTTACTATTCTTGATCCCTATCTCCTTCATCTTTCACATTTTTAGCGTCAGGACTAGTATTCAATAACTCATCTATTTCTTCAAGATCAAATTCTGTCAAGCCATACGGATTGTCCTTCGCGTTAAGATCCTCATCTAAGTATTTTTTACCGATATCTTCCTCGATTTCATCCAAAGACTCAAAGGCATCGGGCTCCTGTTGATCCAATTTCTTTTCCAGATCGTCGAGATCTCCTTGTTCGAGTATTTTATTTTGGTCTTCCTCTTCCTCATGGAGCATTTCTTCGGTCTCCTTGACCTTTTCCTCCATGCGACTCAATTCTTCTTCATCTTTGATATGATCTTTGAGGAAAGACTTTTCCCTTTCCTCTTCCTCCAATTTATCCAATTCTTCATCTGAAAGCTCAAGTCCATCAACTTTATCGTTAAGCTCCTTTTCCAAATCATCCATATCGAGTCTCACGTCCACCTCTTCGAGAGAACCCTTCTCTCTCCTTTCTCTTTCTTTTTGAGACAAGGGTTTGCCCCGTTCCGGCCCTCGCAAGGCCTCTTCCATGGTTTTCGTCACGACTAACTGTCCGACTTCAAATGAATTGGTGCTTTGAGTGACGATTGCCGTGGAAAAATTTTCTGAAAGAGAAATGACCGTGAGTTCTCCCGTCGTATAGGTGGTTGGATCCGATGTTATTTCTTTTGACGTTGCAAGATCTTTTGAAGAATAAACATTAAAGACATTGCCTATTTCGACTCCATCGACTTTGCCTCGATCTAAATAGACGACATCCCCATAAAAGATGAGATTTGTCTTTGATTTAAAAGCGCCGATGATGACGGCTTCAATTTTTCTTTGGTTGAAGGTGGTTAAAATCTTTTCTATCCTGGGAACTTTCATCGTAATACGATCATGGCGAAAAATTTCCCCTACGACATCAACGACTTGGCATTCCCAAAGGTCTTCTTTTTGTTGATTGACGACGATATCTCCCTTGACGGTATATCGATACCCTTTTCGTTCACTAGACTTGTGTTGGACGGTGCCCTCATCAATATAAATGGAAAACCGATCCCCCGGAAAAACTTTGACTTCGGGATTAAACCTAACGTAAACGATATCATGGAGGAAAAAAAGGCTTCTTTCTTTTTGTCCGGCGTCTATTTTACCAAAATCTTGAACCTCATAATTGGTGAGAAATGTATTGAGATAAAAACCCGATTTGATCTTTTTTCTCTCTATCGAGGATTTGTCAAATCCAAGTTCATCGAAATTTTTAGGGATCACTGTATCGGGAAATGGATTAGGGGGTTCATAATGTTTATAATCGGTGAAAAGACTTTTAGAACTTTTTTTAAGAAGGTCTTCATAAGTAAAATCCGATATACTATCGAGGCTGTATCCCTGATCGATAAACTCTTGCCTTTTTTTGAGCCAGGGAGGGCGAGCATCTTCTGCAAAGCGAGAGAGTATATCCCAATTGGGCCTTCCATCTTTGGTCATGATTTCTATTTTGCCCCTTTCTCGAGTCGATTCCAATGAGCCGGAATCAAAACTCCCGAGCCTGACTTCAGGGGGGTTCTTTTCAGAACCGGAAGAAAATACGAGAACCATTCCCGGCTCTATTTTATGAGGGTTTGTAATATAGGGATTGAGAGACCATATTTTTGGGTAGTAAAACCCCGTTCCAAAAAGAGTTTTGGAAATTTCCCAAAGGTTGTCGTTTTCCACAACGGTATAGGTGTCCGAAGAGGCCAGTTTGGCCACTTCGTTCCATTCGTTGTGGGAAATCTTATTTCCAAATGTTCTTGCCAACCTAAGAATTTCCGCTTCTTCCGCCCCGACATCAAACTCTTCGATTCGGGATGTCTTTTCTTTTCTTTCTTTCTTTTTTGAACTGATGGCTTTTTTGGGAACAATTTTTTTTCGACTTAAATTTTTATCTTTTTTGCTCTTTTGACGATCTCTTTTAACTCTTTTGACGGTCTTTTTTGATCTTTCTTTCTTCGGTTTTGGCCTTTCTTTAGATGTTTTGGGTGAGGGCTCAGATTGAAAAAAATCATCGTCTCCTAAATCCGATGTGATTTCATCCAATTCATCTAAATCATCCAAGTCATCAAGAAAAAAATCCTCTTTCTGAGATTGCGCAGAAAAGGAGAAGGAGAGGAGAAGCAAGAAAAGAAAATATCTCACGGTCATTACTTTTAAACGCCCCCGAAAAAGTCATGGAGCATCGAATAATATAGGTCTTTTTTCCTATCGAGTTTGAGTTTTTCACTACAAACAATGAGCCTTTCCAAGCTCTTGAGAACGAAACCGGAAAAAGCATCCTTTTGAATAATATCCTCGTAGGTTTGAAGGGCCAGATCAAACTCTTTTTGATGGAAAAGACTTTCTCCCATCCAAAATTTTGCCCTCACTTGAATTTGACGATAGGGAGAGTCCTGAAGATGTTTTAAAATGACCTTGCTCTCCTGATAATTGCCCTGGTTCACAAGTGTTTGGGCCTGTCTCAATTGTTCGATAAGCTCTCTAAGGGTCTTTTCATCATCGTCACCGGAATCGTCGTGAGTGATCGTTTCCGGTGATGGCCCTTTTTTATGTTCTTGTTCTTGGGGCAACCCCGGAGAATTTTGTCCTTCTAAAAAAACATCGACCGTATGAATCCCCTCGGTTTTATCCAACCGATTGGATACATCCTCACTACTTTGTGCAATTTTTCTCGTTCTTTCTCTTTCATAGCTTCTAAGAATTTTTAACTCTTCTTGAAGTGTATTATATTTTTTTAAAAGGGCGTCGTATTGTTCTTTAGAAATTTCTAAAGAAGATGATTTTTGACTTCCCCCGGAGGAGCAGGAAAAGAGCAGCAGCATAAAAGTTGAAATCGCTATTAAGTGTCGGGATTTCTTGGCCCTTGGATTTTTCAATCGATCTCCTCCTTAGGTAGGCGAGGCTTCGGCCCCCATGGCTTTGACAATGCCCTTTCCTTATTTTAAAACATTGGCCGTCAGAGTCAAAGGACATTTAGGATGGTTTCACCTATAACTTACAAAAATGATCGACTTCTCTACGAAATAGAGCTTAGAACTTCTCGCGTCGATTCCGTCTTTCTCTACTATATCCTCGAGGGATGGGATCATCTTTGCTTTTATTCCACCTTAGATTTTGAGAAATGCCAACGATATCGGGATATTAGGATATATTGCACTATCGAGATGAAGCCTTTGCTACAAAAGATCCTTTTGGGGCTCGATCAAAAAATATCGATGGAGAGACTTTCCGAAAGGGTTTTTTCCGACCAATAGACTCCACTAATGATGGTTTTAGGATAGGCCCTAAAGGTTCTCTTTGATGAAGCTAAGAACATCGTCGTGGTGAGTCTTTGTTTTAACCTTTTCCATAATGTGTTTAATTCGCCCGTCCTTGCCTATGATAAAAGTTATCCGCAAAACCCCGTCAAAAGTTTTTCCCATGAATTTTTTTTGTCCCCATGCCCCATACTTTTTGATCATATTTTTGGTTTCATCGGACAAAAGCGTAAAATTGAGATCTTTTTTTTCGACAAATTGAGTGAGCTTGGCGGGAGAATCCGGGCCCACACCAAACACCACCGTGTTATTAGTTGAAAATTGCTTTTTATAATCCCGAATACCGCAAGCCTGAACCGTACATCCCGGTGTTAGGGCCTTAGGGTAAAAGTAGAGAACGACGTTCTTTTTCCCCTTAAAATCTTTTAGTGAAACATCGTTTCCGTCTTGATCTAAAAGAGTGAAAGAGGGAGCCATATCACCAATTTTTGGTCGTGTCATGCTTTGATCTCCAATATCTATTTAAGAGCCTGTTCCAAAACTACCTTGTACAACACTTAGAGCCTATCCTAAAACCACCTTCTATTGCAACCGGCTGCAATTGTGCCGGGCTTCGTCTTTAAGCAAAAAATGCCCTCAACGTGCCACAAGCACGCCTTCAGACATTTTTTGCTTTCATCCTTGCCGGGCACAAT
>JAPONP010000211.1 GCA_026713835.1 Bacteriovoracales bacterium | reverse complement strand
GGGGGATGCTCGGAAACCTGCACCTATCGCTTCACCGTGGACACTTCCCCCTCTACCAACCCTTCCGGGGCCTACGGCAATACGGACTCGGCCTCCCAAACGAGCGGCACGGGAACCTATTACCTCCACGTCCAGGCCCGGGACGAGGCCGGCAACGAGTCTGCCGTCGTCCACGTCCAGGCCGTTCTCGATAATACGGGCGCCACCATTAGCTCCATGGGAACTCCTTCGAGCGGAACATACGGGGCCTCCCATAATTTTACCTTTGTCGTCTCCCTGAATGACGACGTGACGGTGACGGGAACCCCGAGGATTTCCCTCACCGTGGGAAGTACGACCCGATTCGCTAACTTTACTTCCATGGCCGGGAACCGAACTCTTCTTTTTCGCTACACGATCCAAAGTGGAGATAACGATGCGGACGGCATCGCCTTCGCCTCCAATTCCATCGATCTCAACGGGGGAACGATTCGAGACTCTGCAAATAACGACACCTCCCTCACTTTGTCCAGCACCATCATAAACAATGTCAAAGTGGACACCACGCCCCCCACCCTTACGGGTCTGAGCGACGATAGCATCTATAAAAGGAGTAAGAGTTGGAGTTGGGGGTGCTCGGAAACCTGTACCTATCGCTTCACCGTGGACACCTCTCCCTCCACCAATCCTTCCGGAAGTTACGGCAATGCGAACTCGGCCTCCCAATCAAGCGGCACGGGAACCTATTACCTCCACGTCCAGGCCCGGGACGAAGCCGGAAACAACTCCGCCGTCGTCCACGTCTCGGCAATCCTGGACAACACGGCCCCATATTTTTCCGGAACCCCCACCCTCTCCGGAGAGCCCTCGAACACCCAGGCCCCCGGCATTTCATGGGCCTCCATGACCTTTGGGGATTCCGATAGTGGAGTCGATGCCATTCAAATCGCCATAGGGGAGGACAAAGATAACTCCGGGGCCCTCTCCGATACGGAAAAAAGCAATGTCCTCTCTTGGACGGATATCCCCTCCGGGCCGACCCTCAATCCCCAAACCTATCAAATTGTCGATGGAGTCGATGGTTTTACCCTCTCTCTTCCCTCTTCTGCGACCGAATACTATATCTCCCTAAGAGTTCAAGACACTGCCGGAAATAGCTCCGCCGTCCGGACGAGTTCGGCCTGGCAAAGAACGTTTCAACCGTCGGATCACTCCGATCTCGTCTTGTGGTTTGACAGTGGAGATTTGGCCACTCTTTTCACGGACTCCACCTGCACCACCACCGTGGCCTCGGATGACGATCCCGTCGCCTGCTGGACAGATAAGAGCGGCAATGACAACCGGGCCACTCAAAGCACGAGTGATGCGATTCCAACCTACGACGCCGATACAAACTCAGTCTTTTTTGACGGCTCGAACTTCATGAATATAGAGGACGATACCAACTTCCCCTACGGTTCCACCGGAAGATCAATTTTCATCCTCTTTTTTAGAAGCGAGCAAGACATCCAGTACAGGTTTACATTTTCCTACGGTGTTTATTCTTCGGGTTACGGGCTTGGTGTGGGAACACTATGGTCATTTTGTATGTTTTATGGAAGCCCCGCCTTAGGAGAATCAGGTTGCTCTAGTATCAATCAATGGGAAATGGGTGGTTATTTTTTCGATGGAACGGATACGGGCTCTCTCTATCACGATGGGGCCTTGAAGCAGTCGGGAGACGATCTATCCTGGGAACTTTCCCCCTCGTCCCAAAAAATCGGATATTTAGCTGCACCGAATATTGACGGGCACTGGCTCGGGAACATTAGAGAGATCATCATGTTCGACAGCACTCTTGACACGGACGATCGACAAAAGGTGGAGGGCTATTTGGCCTGTAAGTGGGGGCTTCAGGGCCGTCTTTCCTCGGGACATCCCTACCGGACGACTTGCCCCCATTAGAGCGATTATATCGCCCCCGATCTTTATGACTGGACAACCGAGACAATATGCGCTATCTAAAGGGATCATCTAGAAAAAGGAGTGCCCCCATGAATGTGAAAAAATTATCCTTGTGCGCAGGATTCGTCCTCGCCGTTTTGAATATGCCCTATTCCCGGGCGTCCACCGTCGACGACTGTTGGAGTCAATGGAATGGCAGTAGTGCAGCCGCAACTTGTTCAGGCGGTTCTAAGGGTGCCGACTGCGGCACGACGACCATGAAACTTCTGACCTTTGCCGATCCCGTCACCCAAGAAAAAATTTATAAGTGTGCGATCACTACCAAGTGCGCGAAAGGTGGTGGTGTGTCTATATCACTTGCAAATCTGTACTGTGATACATCGTCGGAAGATGCGTTCTGGTCTGATGAATCAATCGAGGGATTCATGGCAAGGATCGGCTATTTGAGCAATTGCGACGGCTCTTTGACCTACGGTTCTTGCTCATAGAGGGATCATCTAAAAAAAGGAGTGCCCCCATGAATGTGAAAAAATTATCCTTATGCGCAGGATTCTTCCTCGCCGTTTTAAATGTCGCCTATCCCGATTCAAATGCGATCACCGTCGATGACTGCTGGAGTTCATGGAATGGGAGTAGTGCAGCCGTAACTTGTTCAGGCGGTTCTTCCGGTGCCGACTGCGGCACGACGACCGTGGAACTTATGACCTCTACCGATCCGTACACCTATGAAAAATCTTACACGTGTAAGGTCGCTACCAAGTGCCTAAGAGGTGGTGTAAGCGCATCGCTTTCAAATTACTACTGTAATACATCGTCGGAAGATGGATTTTGGTCTGTAGAATCATTTGAGGGAACCCTTTCAGATGTCGGCAATTTGAGCAATTGCCAAGGCTCTTTGACCAACGGTTCTTGCCAATAGGTTGGTTGCGCTCTTTTCCCTCCTCAAAAAAATTTCTTTCAACCGGCTTAGCTCGCCCTCTGTCCGCATGACGAGCATTGTTAAAATGTTAAAATAATGAGGATTTTAGGATAGGCTCTTCGTTAAAATGGTAGCGGGAGCTGGATTTGAACCAACGACCTTCGGGTTATGAGCCCGACGAGCTACCAGACTGCTCCATCCCGCACCAATGAATTCTCTGTATTTTTAAAGTACTTTCCTTTTTATGTCTAGAAATTTGTCTCCACCTTCAAAAAAAATGAATACCTATCCCTTTTCTCCACCCCTTCCTCTCCGGCATTTATCTTGGGTTTGGGTGCCAATGCATTGCGATACCCCGTTTTATCCGAGCAAACCGCTCACCCGGGGCATAAAACCGAGTGATGCCCTTGGGCACAAATCTCTAATAAAAATTTAAAAAAATTCGATAAAGAGAATGAATGACCCGATAGGGTTTGGAAACAAATAGAAAGGAGAAATCAAAAATGGGGAGCCCAAAAAAAAATCATCATTTCACACTTGAACTCGACTCTTCAAAACTCTCATTGGGGCAACAAAGGCTTATTCGATATCTCAATTCCGTTTTAATCGATACCGTTACTTCATCCGATGAAGCGGAATACTTTGACGGGGCCAATGAGGCCATGCGGATGTTTGCGGGCCTCATCAAAGAATCCCGTTTTGCTCAAGAGAAAAATAAAAATAAGTCGGCCATACCCTACTCCGATCAAGTGCTCGAGTTTTGCATGGAAACCATGAGAGATGATTTATCCCAGAAAAAAACCATTATCTTTGATAACTAAGCTTTCCGGGGCCTTGCTTTCTATATTGAAGAAAGTAGGGGTCGTCTGCGGCCCGCACTTCGTACACTCCCTTTGGCCCTCCCTTGCGCCTGACATCAATGGTTCTCTTTTGGGAGACGAAGGGTTCAAATTCTTTTCCTCTCATCCCCAATTTCTTCTCCAATTCCCCCCGGCTCAGAAAGCAAAATTCTCCGGGGGCGATGGATTGAATGCAAAGGCCTCCCACGGCCACTCTCTTGAGCTTATCGATGGTCAGACCGGCCGACTCGCACAAACGTCGAATCTCCCTATTTCTTCCCTCACTCAAACGAAATTCCAACCAGGTTTTGCCCGGAAGTTGCCGAATCACCCGAACGGATCTCGGTCTCACGGGGCCTTCGGGAAAAAGACGTTCTCTTTTCAAATTTTTGAGAAGATGGGGGCCCACGGCCCCAAAAACCTTGACCTCATAGACCTTGATGATCTCAAAAGAAGGGTGCATCACCCTATGGGCCATTTCTCCGTCGTTTGTCAAAAGTAAAAGTCCCTCGGAATGATAATCGAGCCTCCCTACGGGATAAATTCTCTCCTTAATCATCGGGAAAAAATCCATGACTGTTTTTCTTCCCTCCGGATCGCTTAGGGTCGTGACCACGGCCCTCGGTTTGTGAAAGAGGATGTAGAGTTTATCCACATAGTCCCGATGAACGATCTTGCCATCCACCGAAATCACATCCACGGCCGGATCGACTTTGAGCCCCATCCGGGTCACGGTTTTCCCGTTGAGCTTGACCTTGCCGGCCGCAATCAAAGACTCGGCCTTTCTCCTGGAGGTGAAGCCGGAATCGGCGATGTACTTTTGAAGGCGAAGGGTCTTGGTGGATGAAATGGCCATGAGGAGTTTCCCAAAGGGTTGACGTCCCCTTTTCTAGCGGGGATTACCATCTGTGTCAAGTCCATCCCTCTCCCCGGTTCTTTCGTGCCCCAGGCTTTCCAGGGCCTTGTCCAAGGCCCTGCCCAACTCCTCATCCCCGCTTGGGGGCCTTTGAGTCTCGGCCACAAAATCTTCCAAGATGTCGAAGGCCGATTTTTTCTCCTCACCCCGGGGCCCCTTCTCTCCTTTCGTGTCCTTTTTTTCCTCGTCCACAATAGAGCGGGTAAAGGAAGTATGGGAGCTGACCTCCCGAATCGTTTTGGCCAACTCATCCAACTCACCCAACTCATCGAAGTGAAACTTTTTTCGATCCTCTACGGAAGAACTCACAAACTCTTTGATATCCGAAATATCTCCCAAATCCTGATTATCCACCAAGTTCTTGAGTTCATGCTCCGGAGGCAAATCCTCCAAAGAGGCCAAATTGAACATCTCCAAAAACTCCCCGGTCGTCCCATAAACCACGGGCCTTCCCGCCTTCTCGCTTCGGCCTCGTACCTTTAAGAGTCTTCTATCCATGAGAGTTCTCAAAATATGGGAGCTGTCCACGCCCCTAATTTTATCGATGGCGGCCCTGGAAATGGGCTGTTTATAGGCCACGATGGCCAAGACCTCCAAGGCCGTAGGGCCGAGGGACAGGGTTTGGGGTTTGGCCAAGCCTTGAATAAAGGAAGCGTAGGCGGCCTTGGTTCTAAACTGGAATCCCTCGCCTATTTCCACCAGACGGATGCCGTGATGGGAGCGCTCGTAATCTCCCTTGAGACGTTCGATGGCCTCGTGAACGACCTTCAAAGGCATCTTTTTCTCCTTGTCCAGATGATCCCTTAGCTTTTGGAGCTTAATGGGACGTTCACTGATAAAGACGAGGGATTCGACTGCCGCACAAAGAGAATCATGATCCAGTCCCGTCCTCTCCATCCACTCCGTATCGCAGATCCTCGGCCCTTTTCCCTTTTCATTCCCGAGGGCCGACTTCGGCGAAAATGAGGGTTGATTTTGTTTTGACGTGGTTTCCGTATCCATACATAATCCCTAATGTTGTAAAGTGGTCTCGGGTATTGGGGCCGCCTTACCGGCCCATTCCGATTCGATGGTTTCGGCGAAGTTGATTTCAAGGTTTTCCAAGGGTTCCCGAATATCCACAAAGATATTGCCGTAGATTTTATTTTGAAAGAGAGAGATTTTTTTGAGGCGGGCGAGTTCGAGAAGTGAAATAAAAGTGACGATGGTGCTGGCCCGCTCCCGATCTTTTGGGACATTATCCCTTTTAAGGATATCAAAAAAATTCGTCTTCTCCCCAAATTTAAGTAACGTTTTGAGAAAGATCAATTTATCCCGAATGGAAAAGGGGTCTTTTTCGATCACTTTATGAACCCGTTTTTCCTTGCGAAGAAGACCCATCCAAACATTGATCAACTCCTGAACATCCGTATGGCAAACCGTATTTTCGGCGATGGCCTTACGATTGGCCTTCGATCGCCTATAGACTTCGTGACCGAGTTTGGGAAGTTCCCAAATCTTTTGCCCCAGTTCCTGATAGCGTTTGAGCTCTTGGAGCCTTTTGATCAACTCCACTTGAGAAGAAATGTGAAAGTCGCTTTCAACGTCATCCCCTATAAGTCCTCGAACGTCTTCTTCGGCCACAAAGGATCTCGATTTTAAAAAGAGGAGAATGGCGGCCATATAGAGGTAATCTCCGGCCGTATCGAAGTTGAGCTCTTGCATCCGCTCGATATAATCCAGGTATTGCCCGGTGATCTTGTTGATATCCAAATTATGGATGCTCATCTGCTCCCTTTGGATGAGCAAGAGCAAAAGGCTCAAAGGGCCGTCAAATGAATCGGTTTTAACGTGAATGGAATGACTCGACATATTCCCGGCCCTCCTCCTATAAGCCTCTAGCCAATGATACCAAGAAACAAACGAGGTAGATAGTCGGCCAGGAAAAAGGCCGGGTAGAGCAAGATATTAAAAACGGGAAGGCCCACAAAAGAAAGCAAAACCAACCCCATCAAAATCATCTGCCCATGCTGGCAAAATCTCTCATATTTTCTCATCCACTCATAGTTTAAAAACCTCGGCAACATCTTGGAACCGTCCAGGGGATGAAGGGGAATGAGGTTAAAAAAAGCGAGGATAAAATTGATAATCACGCTAAATTTGAGCATCTTGATGATCGTGATGGAATAGCCTCCGGATTCATCCAAACCGGAAGAAAAGTGGACGATAACGGCCAAGACCAGGGCCGAGAGGATGCCCGCGGCCAAATTCATGCCCGGGCCCGCAAAACTCACCCAAAAGAGCCCCCGCCTGGGGTCTTTGAGGTTTCTCACGGAAACGGGAACGGGTTTGGCCCACCCAAAGACGGTGGATCCTATGAACAAAAGCAAAAGGGGGAAAAAAACCGTCCCCATGGGATCGATATGGGCCATAGGGTTGAGGGTCAAGCGCCCCTGACGCTCAGCAGTGTCGTCTCCGAAAACCTTGGCCATCCAAGCGTGGCCCCATTCGTGGATGACGATGGCAAAGAGGAAAACCGGAATTTGCATAGCAGCATTTTCTAAAACATGGCCCATACTCCATGGATACCAAAAGGGGGCCGAATCGACAACGCCGGGCCCTTCCCTTCAAAACGGATTGAGGGGATAATGGAGACCTATGAGAGAAGGAAAAAAAGTTCAGGTGGTCATCATGTTTCAAAACCTCTCCCAAAGTCTGTCTCCGCGGGTTTTGCTCCTTCAGACCAATGAGAGGAGAGGGGGATTTTGGCAAAATGTTACGGGGAGCTTGGAGGGGGAGGAGTCCTTTTCCCAAGCGGCGAAAAGGGAACTCGGCGAGGAAACCGGATTTACAAAGGCGCAAATGTTCCCCTTGGATCTGAGCTTGGATTTCTACCACAAAGGTCGAAAGACCTTCTACACGGAACAATGTTTCTTGGCCGTCCTCAAGGCCCCCTCCAACCCCCAAATCGACCCCGAAGAACACCAGGGTTTCCGCTGGATTCCCATTTCTCAGATGACCCCGGCCCATTACCTCTACGAAAACAACTTTAAGGCCTTTGAAAAAGCGACCGATCTCCTCCAAACCCTTCCGCTGGATCTTTAGGGCAGAATTTTTACTATGAACGGTAAAAATTTCATGCTCTCCCCTCCATGGTCGAGCTTAAGACAGAATTTTTATCATCCATGATAAAAATTTCACGCTCTCATCTTTTTATTAAGAGAAACGCTCGAAGTAGGCTATGATGGGCAAAATTTAAAAACGGCCGATTTAGATGATTATGAAAAATCGACTCGCTTCGGTAACTCTCACTCTAGGCCTTGGATTGTTTTCTCTTATACCCGCATGGGGTGGAGGAAACGGGATATCTTGTCTCAAAAAGCTGGGGCATTTGATTTCTCGTCACCCCCCACAAAAAAAGAAGGCCCCCCTCCCCTCTCAAACCGTTTTTGCAGACAGTGCCGTTCCCGAAAATGAGATCAAGGCGTGGGTCCAAAAAATTTCGGCCCACACCACAAAAGCGACCAGGTTTCGGTATTTGAACTATCTGGCCGGGGGGCCCGATGGGACCATAAGAGACCGGGCCCTCCTGACCGAAGCCATGGAAAGACTCTACCGCCACGGGGTTCTATCGGAAAAAGAAATTCGGCAACTCACCAACGATCCTCGCCTCAAAGGACTTTCCAAACATATTGAGATCGATTCAAGGGGGGGCCGAATCATCATCCACGACCATGAAACCGAGATCAAATTTTCTCTGATCGAAAAAATCGCGCGCCAAGTTTCAGGGGAAGAGTCTTTGGCATCTTCCCAAAAAACGTGGCGGGATTTTTTTCTAAACAGCACCCTCACGGTGGAGGAATTGAAGGCCCTGCAAGGGCAATTGACACTTCCCATTCCCACCTCCAAGGTTTCCCTCTATCAACTCTATATCGAATTCGTTCAAACCTTTCGCCCCAGTACCAACGGACTCATCGTCTCGGCCCGTAATAAAATGTTACCGAAATACAAAAAACGGACTTCTCTTGAGGCCATCAACTCCATTCAAGAAATCGAAAAGACGAACCCGGATACCGCTTTTTTGAGAAAATTTCGACGGAGCTTTAATGCGATCGAGAGATATCACAAAAAGACGGCCCTCAAAGAATTTCGCCAACAGAAAAAGGCCGCTCCCCAAGACGGAAGACGATGGAATGACGATGAACTCCTCGCCAAGGCCAAAAAGAAGACGTTGGGGGCGAGAAATACCTACCAAAAATTGTATATGGGATGCCGGGTGATGCGAAAAACCGATGCCCACGTCAAAAACTTCAAACGCTTTGCCCTCTTTTTGATTCTGAGTGGACTGGCCATCGACGGTGCCGCCTATACCCACCACAGTCCCGACGGAAAGGTCAGGACATTTTCCGACGAATACTTTGGCCAGATTAAAGAATCCATGAAAAAGAGCAGGTGGTGGAAGGTTTTGTCCTATGAATTGAGTTTTTCCATCGTCAATTCCGCCATCAAAAGCATTTTTTTGTCCAACCCCCTGGCGGGAAATATGGAAAAGACCGCCATCAACTATATGAGAGGGATTGGAATGGGAGCCGCCGACTCCATCGCTTTCCATAAGTTCTTTAACGCTTCGACAAAAGACAAAAAAGAACTCTTTGATCAACTCGTCTCCCATAAGAATTTCGATGGATTTCAAGATCGAATTTGGAAAATCACAAAGGACGCAGGTCTTGAGCAGGAGTTCGTGGATGCTTTGGATAAGGATACTTTGGGTAAAATCGATCTCGAACTCTACGGAAATCTAAAAGGCCTTAGTCCTTCCAAGGCCCAAGAAGAGATCCGCCATCTCTTGACCGATCCCAAAAAGAGAGAAGCCGTCATCGAATTTCACGCTGAACTCCACGCCCGGGGAGGACTTTTAAGAAAGCTCGGCGGTCTTTGGGACGAGCTTTCCAACCTCTCTCCTTCGGCCCATCCCACCCTGACCCCCGAACTTCTCCGGGGGGAAAGGGCCAAAGAGGTTTTCTTGGAAGCCCTATCCGATGCCGTCTATAAGGCCCAAGCGGGCCGACTCATCCAAACGGGAAGTCTCGGAACGGATAGGTTCCTCTTCTACCGCCTCTACGATATCTTTTCTGCGGCCAAAAGCGTCTTTGTCAATATGATCATCTACAAAATTATGTGCATGGGCCAAGGCTCCAAGGCCAGCACTCTCTTGGCCTTGGGAATTAAAATCACGGAAAACATTTTCACCTCAAACCTCCATTGGTGTGTGCGTAACTACGCCATCGGAAAATCGAAAAGGCCCGACTTTAAACAGATATTTGCGACGGACTCGGGTGAAAAAGAAAGTCTTTGCCGATGGCCTTTCTCGGATGGATTGAAGCCGGTGCCGGGTGGGGTGCCGGGGGGCCTGAAACGACTCCAAATCCCCAAACCCTAACCCAACCTGGGGGCTTGACTTTTCCTGCGCCTTGTCCTACCGTCAACCCCCTACCCCCATTCCCTTGAAATCAAAGAGGTGAAATCGTGAGACTTTGTGACGCCCTCCAAGAAAAAGAAATGGATATTCGATTGAGAGATCGCCAAGTTTCCAAAGGGCAACTTCGCCCCCAAGATCTCGAAAACTATTTGTCCTCATTGCCGGACGACTCGGACAATTATGTGACTCTTTACACCCAAGACACCCAAAACGCCCAAAATGCCGAGGATGAATCGGGGAGAGAGGAAGTCTCCGAGGATCAAAAAAGCGAAGCCGCCCCTACCGAATAGACTGTTATTGAATGACGAAAGAGGAAAAGAAAATCCTCTTGACCATATTCTCCCCAATACCTTCGTTGATTTTGTTTCTGATTTCGTTTTCAAACAAAATTTTTCCCCCTAGGGAATCCAGTTCCCGAGGGCCCTTTTTCCCCGCAAGATCCAAGATCGCATCATAGACCACAGGCACCATCTCCTCCAATCTCTTTAAATGCTCCTCTTCAAAAGGATGGAGATGGGCCTCCACATTGAGGTAGCGGGGGCGCCCCCCGGGCGAGTAGAGATTGGTCGTCAGTCGATCGAGCTTTAAGGTCTTAAAGTTTAAGACACTCCCCATTTCCTCTCCCAAAATCTTTTTTTCATCCTCATCGGAAAGGGAAGGCCTTTGGTAGAGGTAGTCGGTGTAGAGGAAAAACCCCACCGCCAAAAGAGCGGCCTTGAGGGAAATCAAGGCCACCAATGTTTCCAAAATTTTTCCCATAAACCCATTTTAACATGGGGGGAGGGAGGCGAGGTTAAAATTCTAGGGGTGTGTAGGGAAAACCCAAGTCTTGGGCAATTTGCCTATAGACGAGCTTTCCCTTGTAGATATTGACCCCTGCTTTAAGGGCCGAGTCTTTCATGGCCCCCTTCTCCACGCCCAAGGCGGCCAAGAGACGGGCGTGCTTGAGGGTGCAATTGGTGAGAGCATAGGTGGACGTTTTGGCCACGGCACCCGGGATATTGGAGACGCAGTAATGGATGATTCCGTCCACCTCAAAAGTGGGGTTTTCGTGGGTGGTGGGGCGACAGGTTTCGATGCACCCTCCCTGATCCACGGCAATATCCACCACGACGGAGCCCTTTCCCATGCGAGAGATCATCTTTTTCGTGACCAGCTTGGGGGCCTTGGCCCCGGGAATCAAGACGGCCCCGATCACCAAGTCGCTTGCAATGACCGAGGCCTCGATGTTTTCGATATTGGAAAAGAGGGTGTTGATGCGATTGGAGAAAAGGGCATCGAGTTCTTCGAGACGCCTGATGGAGAGATCGATGGCCGTCACCTGGGCCCCCATGCCCACGGCCATTTTGATGGCGTTGGTTCCGGCGGCCCCGCAGCCGATCACGGTCACCTTCGCCCGCCTCGTACCGGGAACCCCACCCAATAAAATCCCCTTTCCCCCGTGGTCGTTTTGCAAATAGACGGCCCCCAACTGGGTGGCCATGCGCCCGGCCACCTCGCTCATGGGGATGAGAAGGGGAAGGGTGCCGTCGGGATCTTGAATCGTCTCATAGGCCACGCAACTGGCCCCCGCCTTCATCAGCCCCTCGGTGAGTTCCCTATCGGCGGCCAAGTGCAAATAAGCGTAGAGGATATGGTGGGGACGCAATCGATCGATTTCTTCCGGCAGGGGCTCTTTGACTTTGACGATCATTTCACTGCGATCGAAAAGCTCTCGGGGATCCGAAACGATTTTGGCCCCGGCCCGAATATAGGTTTCGTCGTCCACCCCGATCCCGGCCCCGGCCCGGGTCTCGACCAAAAGCTCGTGTCCGTCGTGGGCCAGTTGACGAACCCCTCCGGGAAGAAGGCCTACCCGATTTTCATTGTTTTTTAACTCTTTGGGGACACCTATTTTCACAAAACCTTTCCTATTTATATGGCCTATAGCTTATATTCCATAACTCAACTCTTGACCATCGTAAACGGGAAAGATGGAAGGCCCTCCCCCCGACCCCGAAAATTCTCTTTTGAGGTCATTTTCCAGTTGATTATGCTCGAAGTCGTGGCCTAGGTGGATGAGCCCACAGCGCTTGGGAGCGATCTTTTGTGCGTAATGAAGGGCCTTTTCCAAATGGAGATGGGCCGGATGGGGTCTAAGGCCCGTGCAATCGAGGAGAAGGAGATCCAGGTTTTTTTGGCGAAGCTCTTCCACCCGCTTCGGTTTGATCTCATGGCAATCCACCAGATAGGCCATCTTGTGGTGGATCAAGGCCAAGGTTTCGATTGGGCCGTGGGGATTGAAAAAAAACTCAAAGGCCTCTTCCCCGATCTCCCCTTTCCCCTCCCCAATCTCCACGAGATTGAACCTGGGCACTCCCCCCGGGGCCCGACCCTTCGCCCCTTCCACCCCTTTTTTCCGTTGAAAACCATAGGAAAATTTTTGAACGATTTTGTCCTTTATGCGAGAGGGTGCGTAGATGGGAAGTCCCTCCTGTAATTTGAAACTCAAGGGGCGAAGATCGTCGAGCCCATGGCAATGATCCGCATGTTCGTGGGTGATCAAGGCCCCGTCCACCCGTTCGATCCCCTCTCTTAAAAGCTGGGTGCGCAAATCCGGCCCCGCATCCACTAAAAGGTGTGCGCCCCCGGCCGTTTTGAGAAAGACGCTGGACCTAAGCCTTCGATTTTTGGAGTCGGAGTGGGTGCATACGGGACAATGGCAACCGATCATGGGGACCCCCGTACTCATCCCGCTCCCAAGAACCACGAGGGTATTGACCCCTTTCGTCATGTACCACCCCTTTTTCCCCTCTATACTGGATAAAATAAATGAACATCGGGCCGACCGACATGAATCATAATAAAGTCCCATTCTTTTGTCGAATCCGTCGAGGGCTTCCCCCTCTCTTTCCCCTCGTTCTCTTTATTCTTTTCGGATTCGGTTGCTCCCTGGTTCCTCTCCAAGGCCCTCCTCCGAAGGCCAAGGCTTTGGGGATGTTGGACTCCCCTCCCAAGTTGGTCTTGGAAAAGAAGGTTTTTCCAAACGGTCTCACGAGCATTCTCATCGAAAACCGAAAACTTCCCCTCTTTTCCCTCTTCGTCTTCGTGAAAATCGGCTCTCGCCACGAAAGGCCCAAGACCACGGGCGCCGCCCACTACCTGGAGCACATGATGTTTAAGGGCTCCAAAAACTATGGGGCCGGGGAATTTGAAAAGGTCATCGCCGGAAACGGGGGAACCCATAACGCCTATACCACAAAAGACCTCACCGTCTATCACGAATCCCTCCCCATCAATGCCTTGGACAACATTTTAAAACTGGAAGCAGATCGCCTCTTCCACCTCTCCTTGGAAAAAAATTCCTTTGAAAAGGAAAGGTTCGTCATCTTGGAGGAAAAAAAGCTCCGCCTCGACAATTCCCCGAGAGGTCAACTCCTCTTTGAAACCCTCAAAACGGCCTATCGCCAAACCCCCTACGCCCATGCCACCATCGGCCTCACTCAAGATATCAAAACCGTTTCCCAAGAAGAGATCAGAGATTATTTTGAAACCTTTTACGATCCGGCCAATATCGTGATCGTCTTGAGCGGAGATTTCAAGGCCAAAACATTGATGCCTAAAATGAAGACTCTATTTGGGCGAGTTCCCTCCAAGGGAAAATTTCGGAAGGCCCTCAAAAAAAGAGATGCGAACCGCCTCTACTCCTTTAAAAACAGTTGGGACAGACCCAAGAGTATCGAACTCTACGGAAACTCTCCCCTTCCCCTCTTTATGGCCGCCTACCCCTCTTTTCCCAAAGGACACCAAAAATCTTTCGCCATGGATCTCTTGGCCCAAGTTCTGGGAGGCTCTAAGAGTTCCTACCTCTCCCAAAAATACGTTCATGGCGCAAAACCCCCTTTGGGCAGCTTTCAGGCCTTTCATTACGATATGGAAAAGAGCGGACTGCTCCTTTTCACGGGCCAACTTCTCAAGGGCAAAGGCCCCGCCGCTTTTCGCCGCAGGTTTCAAAAAGACTTGAAAGGCCTTTGCCACAAGGCCGTCTCCGTCCGGGCCGTGGAAAAGGTGAAAAACCAATATCTGACCGGCTACTTTCACTCCTTTGAGACCAACAGCGGTCTGGCCGAACTCGTGGGCCTTCGGGAGGTTCTCTACGGAGATCCCTTTTACTTTCACCGGGAATTGAAACGTTACCTTGAAACCACGCCCGATCAAATCAAAGAGGTCTGCCGAGAAACCCTTGAGAAAAACTCCCCTCTCACGGTCTCCGTCTGGAACAAACACAGAAAAAAGAAAGGGAAAGGTCGCCAATGAAAATCATCTTCATCCTCATCCTTGCGTCTTCGTCTTTGTCTTTGTCTTGGGGTATGAGTCTCAAAAAAATCGTCAAAGAAAAATGGGGAACTCTCGATGTGGTCTGGATCGAAGACAACGAAGTTCCCACCTACTCCGTTCAAATCTATTTTGCCGACGGCGCCTTGAGCGACCCAAGGGATCGCTACGGAGAGATGGACTATATGCTGACGGGCCTTTTTTGGGGCACCAATCGATTCACCCAAAAGGAGATCAGCGATAACCTGGAGTACTTTGGGGGAAACCATTCCTTCCACGTCTTCCATGAATACTCCACCTTGAGCTATTACGGCCTCAATAAAGACCTCATCCCCACCACCAAAAAATACTGCCACCTCTTCTCCGATAGCATCTATCCCAAAGCGGAGATCAAAAGATACACCAAGAGGATAAAGAGCCATCTCACCAATCTCGTCACCAATCCGTCAAAATTGGCCGACCGTATCTTTCGCAGGCTCACCCTTCGGGGGACGCCCTTTGAATTTCCCGTAGAGGGAACCCTTAAATCCGTGGGCCGGATTCGCTCCTTCCATCTGAAAAAAAAGAAAACCTATCTCAATACCCGAGTCAAAAAGAAATTGTACCTGAGAGGATCCAAAGATATCTTGAGAATCAAGGATGTCATCTTGGGAGAATGTGGCTGGGGGAAACCTTCGGAAACCTTCGTTCAAACCGCCAAGGCCAAACCCATTCATGAAAAGCTTAAGACAAAAATCGTTCTCATCCCCGTCAAAGGAAGCAGCCAGGCCCAAATTCGCCTGGGAAGGTTTTTATCCCCGGAAGAGATACAAAAACCGGATCTTCTCAGCTTAATGTCGGGACATCTTGGGGGGAATTTTATCTCGGCGCTCAACCGCGAACTCCGGGTCAAAAGAGGCCTTGTCTATTCGGTGGGAAGCTTTGCCCAAGGGCAAAAATACTACGGACGATCGGCCGTCGTGACTTCCTCGCGAAACGAAAAAGTCAAAGAGAGCCTTGCGGTCATCAAAAAAACTCTGGGGGAAATGGGAAGGGGAAAGATCGATCCTCTCCATCTCGGGCGAACAGTGGCCTTTTTAAAGGGCGGGCATCTCTTCCAATTTGAGTCCTACAATTCCTTTTTGAGAACATTGATGTTCTTCGACCATGTGGGAAGAGATTGGAAAGACCTCTATCGTTACCCCAAGAATATCGAAACCTTCTCCCCGAAGATCATCGCCGCCTCCACGAATCGAATCTTCAATTGGGACGATATCCTCATCGTCATCATAGGGGACAAATCCCTTAAAAAGGATCTCCAACAAATCGATTCCACCCAAACCCTAGACTACCGGCCCTATCTCTAGTGCTTCGACCATTTAAATTTTTCACCTTACGTTGTCACAAGGAGAAACGAGGTGTCGAGATGACGGTTCACAATTTAGGCCAGATTGGCCTGAAACGAGGAGATATGACCGAGGCGTGCCCGTAGGCACGTCGCAGGGAACATCGACGAAGTTGATGGTCAAGATGGCTTGAAGTGTGGGCCGTCATCGGAAAAGATTAAATGGTCGGAGCACTAGGAACCCTAAAGACCACGGAAAACCTTGGAAAAGTCGATCCCGGTTTTTAGATGCGCTATCCTATTGAAAAAGTTGTCCTCATGCGTTAAATCCCTGAAATTATAGGCCCAATTAAAAGCCTATAAATTTAGGATAATTCTATTGAAAAAAAAAAAAACGTCTGTTAGAGTTTCGCAGTCGCTTCAATTTTAAAACCTAGCGAGAAGGAAAAAAATGATTTGTCTCAACATGAAAAAAATTTTGACACTGGCCCTTGTGGGCACCCTGACCGCCTCTTTAGCCCATGGGGAGATATGCAAAAATGTGAAGAATACTTCCGACTGGGAATGCTACCCGTCTCCCGATGAAAAAGAGGATCGAGAAGGAGGATTCTATATATCGGGAAGTATCGGGACGACCGATGACACGGATGCGGGTTTTTCAACCCCCGGAACGGCTGGAACGGCGGTCCTCCCCTCGGAAACCCTCCTGGGAGACGTGGCCTTTGGATACGCTTTTAAAAAGGGCCTTCGCATCGAAGGAGAGATCGCCTGGATTCCTCTCGAATTGACCGATCTGAACTATCTTCGATTCGACGGGGCTCCGATAGACTTTATCAACCAAAACGCCGCCATCGGAGGAGATGTCTCCGCCCAAAGTTTTTCCTTGAACCTCCTCTATGACTTTGAGCTTGGAGAATGGAGACCTTATATCGGTGTGGGTTTGGGAGTCACCAATCTCGATGTCACCATCAAAGGTGACGTTGCCGGTGAAACCGTCTTCTACGACGATGACGACAATGTCTTTACCGTAAACTCCGTTCTTGGAGTCAAAAGGGCTTTGACCGAAAGTGGGGCCACATCCTTGGATATCGGACTGACCTACTCCAAGCTAAACGATTCGCACTTTATAACAAACGGAAATCGATTGAACGGCCATGATGTGGATATAGTAAGTATCAGGGCCGGGATAGAACACAGAATTGGAAAGAAGAAACGCCATCACAATCAACAAAGGAGAAGAAAATGATTGGTTTCAACATGAAAAAAGTTTTGACACTGGGTCTTGTGGGTAGCCTGGCCACCTCGTTGGCCTATGCAGACGACCACGACGAAGAAAAAGAAACAAGGGAAAGGGGATTTTACGTCTCGGGAAGTATCGGTCAGACCGCTGACGCAGATGCCACTTTTTCCGCAGGAGGAGCATCCAACAGACGAGTCGGGGAATCGACTCTCGCCGGGGATAAGCTCGTAGGAGATATTGCCGTAGGGTATTCCTTTGGCAACAATCTTCGCCTCGAAGCTGAACTGGGCTTCACGCCCTTCGACATTGAAGGTGCCAATTACGTCCGATTTGACGGAGTTCCTCTCGATCTCGTCAATCAACACTCACAGGTTACGGGAACGGTTCAGACCAAAAGCCTTTCCTTAAACCTTTTCTACGACTTCAATCTTGGAAAATGGAAGCCCTATTTGGGTGTCGGAGCCGGATTGATGAACGTGGATTTGTCCTCAAGTATCCAGGTGTTTGATGTTTCCATCTCAAACGATGATCGCGACCAGACCACCGTCATAAGTGCTATGCTTGGGGTGAGAAGGGCGTTGACCGAAGAAGGGAGAGTCTTGCTCGATGTAGGCCTTACCCATTCCAGAATCGGGGAAACATCCTTTGTCACCGACGGTAGGACTTTGGACGCGGACGACATGGACCTCACGACCTTCAAAACCGGTCTTACGGTTAAACTTGGAGGAAAAAAGTCCAGAAGAGCTAGAAACAAATAGTTCCTCTCTTACTCAAAAATTTAAAAAAGCGGCCCTCTTATGAGGGCCCTTTTTTTATCCTCCCCTTAAAAAACGCCCCCTTTTCCGAAAACACCCCTCAACATTTTTCCCCAAAGAGCCGATAAGGGGGGGATGAAGACCGAATCCCATAAAGCCCATCAAAAAACACCCCTACCCCTCCTCCCGGGACAAGATGGGTTGGCCATCCTCAAAGTGGCCATCGCCACCCTCCTTCTCTCCTTCATGCTCTTTATGGATCTGAAAAGGCAAAAAAAGAATATGCTCGATCTCAATAGAAGACGGGCCGCCGAAGCCCGCCAAAATCTTGTGTCCGATCTCCAACAATGGCTCGGGCAAGACGATACGATCTTCTATTCCTTTGGGGGTGGTGTTACCGGTTCCTGTGGGGAGAGGGCCCGTGTCTATGGGCCTTTTAGCGACGGGCCGCTACCCCGATATGCCGTTCGCACAGGAACGGGCTCGCGAGAGATTGCGAGTGCCACCGCAGACAACTTTGATATCACCGAAATCTGCCTCCATGACGAGGACACGAACACGGTCCGAAGGGTTCTTTCCCCTATATGCTACGATGTGAACACCGAAACATTTGCCAATGGACCCTGTGGGGCCAATACCATCTCCTTTATTAGAAACGAAACCCTCGGACGAAACTCTCTCGACCTTGCGGGATGGACCTATATCAAGGCCATGTGGATCGACGACTTCACGGACTTCGCGGCCGATGCAAACCTCTCGCCTCCTCAACCCCCTCCCCCTATAACTCCCCCTCAGTTTCTGGGATGGAACTGGCAGAACGGCTCCACTACTCCTCTCCCTATCGATCTAAATCTCCCTGCCAATCAGGCCGAAGGGGATGCCATCCTCAGAGTGCTGATTTGGACGTTTAACAATCGCATCGATAGTCCAGGCCTCGATTGCTCCTCAGAGAATAACTGCTCCCGCATAACCCTCGATTTTCCCCTGGATATCAAGGTGATCAGTACTCCAAATAGCCCGCTAAAAGGCTTTGTGGTCTCCGGCAAATACGGTCTCAAATGCGGTCCCCTGGCCTTGGTGGATCGTACTCTTATCACCGACACCACCTGTGCGTCGGACGAGCTCTTTCAGCGTATCAAGGGAAATAAAGTGGGTCCGGACGCGAATAACCAGTTCAACACCACCCACTTTCTTGGACGCTGCTGTAAACTTCCCGAACACGCCGACTCAATTCTTTGAAAATACGTAACTGCTCACCCCCCGGCAATCTTGGCAGTCGACTGCCTCGTCGCTTCCCTGCGACGTGCAGGAAGCACGCCTCGGTCGCTCCTCGTTGCCTCCTACCAATCTTATCCGGGTGGAGAACAGTTACCTTGCCTTTAT
>JAPONP010000210.1 GCA_026713835.1 Bacteriovoracales bacterium | reverse complement strand
TTGCTTGCCTCCTGTTCTGTAAAACACGATTCTTTGGACATTCCCTTAGGCCTTGATTCCGACGGGGATACCGTGTCGGATTATCTTGAGATTAAGGAAGGTCGAAACCGCTTTGTTGCCGATCTCCCCGATCTTAGGGTTCGATTCCTTCAAAATTACACCATCGCTATAAACTACATCAAAGACGGCAAAGAGGGTGTCTTTACCATCGACACCAAGGCGGCAAGAGGAGACCCTCACTTTCGGTATCGTGTAGGGGATCGTACGGCCAAGCATTTGGCCTTTCGGGAAGCGGCCCGTGTGGGAAGATATGCCACCCATCACACGGGGGAGTTTTCAGAGCAGGATTTGAGTTGGATTCGCTATCCTACCCTTTCCCCTGCCTTTTCCCTCAAGGCCTTAGGCGAGTTTCAAAGGGTTTTGGGAGACGATTTTTCGTCCATTCAAAACATTCGGGTGACTCTTGAAAACTCCGTCAAACTCAAGGGAAATGGACTCTTCTCCTCCATTGCAAACCTTGAGGTGAACCTTCGGTATTACGACCGGGAAAAAGAGTCCTACGTTCATCTGGGAACTCAAAAAATTGAGCGGCATTTTTCGGAAGGAGTCAATGAAACCTTCCGGGTGGTATTGGAAAATGTGCCGCTTAACCTCATTCGAGACAGCTACTTTTGGCGAGGGGAGTTTATCATCTCGGAGATTAAAGACTATGAAATCCCCTCCCTCAAGACGACTTATCGCAAGCTCTTAAACGGAGTACGGGAACAGACGCTTGCCGTCCTCTACAACACTCCTTTGGAAAGTACGGTTTACAGGATTGCACTTGGGGATAAGGGAAAGAGGAACTTTCACGACATTCTCAAAATCGCTTTCGGCAATCAATTTACCATTGAAAATGATCGCCTTACCCAAATCACTCAATTTACGAGCAACCTTGGAGACTATACCTATCTCAAAGAACTCAAGGATTTCGACAAAAGGGGGCGTTGGTTTGTCCTGACGACTCCCATCAAAAAGCATTATCTCGATCACCGTTTCAAAAAAGGGGATAAAATCGCCGTTTCCTATATCACGGGAGATGTTCTCGCCTCTCAAAAAAAAGATGTCATTCAATCCTACGGAGGGCACTCCACGAAGGACGGCATCATCGAACTCGGGGACGTTTCCTCCGAATCCAAGGCCCACATTCAAATGAGAGCAGCCAAATTTGGGGGGGAACGTCCGGTGATTTGGGAAGAAACACTCCGGGGGGATCAATGCGGCACCGATTGTGTATCCGATCGCTTTATCAAGTGCTATCTCAAATTTAGCAAGTTTGAGGAGTTTTCCAAAAGTTTTAAATCCGGCGATTCTCTTGAAGAGATACTTTCCTCGATCAAGATCATCGTTGGGGAGAAAGAATTTCCTCTAAGCGACGAAAGAATCTCACTTCACCAAAACGACCTTTTTCTTGACCTTCGCCCAAAGCTCTCCTCTCTCATCGAGGAAAAAGAATCTCTTCAAAAATACCGCTTGGCCATCAAAATGCTCCCTTTGAGCAAGTCCGTCTTTAATGGAGTGCTTTTGGAAAACTGGGAAGGAAGGCGCAAGGATATATGCGTCAACATCGCTCTCAATGCAACGGTGGTGCATCAACTTCCCATTTCGGTAAACTCAATCAAATTTGACGAGTGGAAGTTTTTGGTTCGACCCGAACTCACTCCCCTTGGAGAGGATCGAATTTATAAACAACATTTTTCTACCAAAATCTCCTCTCTTATCATCAATCTATTCAACTAAAGGAGGCCCCCATGAGTTCAAAACCCAATAAAGAGCGATTTACCTTAAACTTCAAAAAGAACCCCGTCGTTGAGATTCACGAAGTTCACGCCTTTTTAGATCGCCTCAACGACAAAAAATACGGGCGCAAGATCACCCTCCACGAGGTTGTCGCCGACTGTATGACTCATTACGGACAAAGGGAGATCAAGCGCATCCAAAAGGCCTCTTATTCGCCTATGGATAGGGTCAAAATAAAATACGATAGGGAGATGAAAAAAGAGGGGCATGGGATCGGCCTTGAGGACTATTTGGCCAAAAAACTCGGAGTTGCTAAGTGAGTCCCTACGGAAAAAGAACCGATCTCGATATCTGGTGGACGATCCTAAGTTCTCTTTTTAAGTGTATTCGCTTGGGTTGGAAAAAATTTGACATCAATAACGCACTCTTTTTTCTCGCTCGACTTATCCTCTTCATCCTAGAATTTATCGTCTTCTTATCCTTTCCGTGGCCTTATTTTCTCCCGGCCCCCCATCCACTCATTCAGTTTCTCATTCTCGATACCCTCGTCTTTCTCTTTTTCTTGGCCGTTATCGGGGCCTTTGAATTTGCCCAAGGCCTTAAGTTTCAAAAGGCCCTTCGCCTTTCGGGCATCGTAAGTTCCAAAAATCTCCCTCCGAAAGTCAAATCCTTCAAATTCTATGTGGATCATTCTCTTTCCATGAGTCTCGATATCTTAGGCCTTGACCCCAAGATTTTTGACAAAAAGAGGGGCATCATCGAGTCCACCTTTGGGCTTTATTTTCACGATTTCACAAGGGGAGAGAACCCCCGTTACGGACAACTCCGATTGACTCCCAAAACCCTCCCTCTGAACTACCCCTTTGAGAAGGCCCTTTCTCTCCTCAAAAACCCCTATAGTGTCGTGATCGGCAGGGGAATGGGAGGCCCTATTATTGAGAGCATCGAAGATTGGCCGCATGGACTGATCGCAGGTTCTACGGGATCGGGGAAAAGTGTCCAAATGAAGTCCATTGTGGCCCAGTTTCTTCATTCTTTGGGCCTAAAGACCAAAGAGTCCCCTCATCCAAGTGCCCAGGTCATTCTCTGTGATCTCAAAGGAGGGGTTGAACTTGGCGTATTTGAGGCCTTTGAGAACGTGAGCATTTATTCGAACATCAAGCAAATCGACCGGATTTTCAAAAAAATCGTCAGTGAAATGATGGATCGCTTTAAACTGATGAGAGAAGAGTCGGTTCAAAAGATCGTTTCCGAAAAACACAATAGGGATTTTATCTTGATTGCCGTTGATGAGGCCTCACTCCTCTATAGGAGAACTCATAAGGGACACCCCGATTTTGAATCCATTGAATCGGTGAGGGCTTCCACCCAAAAGATTCTAAAACTTGGAAGGGCCGCAAAAATTTCGGTGATTTTCGGGCTCCAACGCCCGAGCAAAGAGTCCATCGACACGGAGATTCAAGAAAATATAGATGCCAGGATGTGCTTTAAAATCAATACCCTTGAAGGCTCTATTCGGATGCTTGGCCATAAAAAAGGCATTGATCTTCCGACAATTGCCGGACGGGGTATTTGGAAATTTGGCAATGAAGAGATCGTTTTTCAGGCCCCTTTGGTTTCAAATGCCGATATTCAAAAAATAAAAGTGCCGGAATCCCTTAAACAATCCCTTATTAAACTCGACTCATCGGGTGTGCAAGAAAAAATTAACGACCAAAACCTTGTGGAGTCCTAGAAAATGCCAAAAAAAAGAAAGCATAGCTCCTCCCGTTTATTTCTTACCCAAAGAGATAAAAAAATTTTTCAATTTCTTTTTGAGCATCGCTTGGCCACGTTAAAAGATATTGAAGAGCGATTTTTCCCTGCCAAAAATACCAGGGATGTTCAAAAGAGATTAAAAAAACTGAGGGAGGCACGACTTATTGGCAGAGATCAAAGTATCAATTTAAGCTGCGGATTCTTCTATTTTCTTCTCCCGAGAGGACTAAAAAATCTCTATCCTCAAGGCCGTTTTCTCGAAGGGATCAGGTTGAAAGGCCCCAATATCGAGCATGATTATACACTGATTAAGGTTAGAAAGATTCTTGAACAGGCACGATTTATTCATCGCTATTATACGGAAAACATGACGACGAGCGATCTCTTTTTTCCGGAATCGAGCGATATTTTTGGAGATGATCGATCCTTTCGTCCCGATGCCGTCTTTGTGACCATGAACGATAAGGGCCCTCTTTTCAATGCCCTTGAATTGGAAGTGCAGCAAAAGGATAAAAAAAGATATAGAGAAAAGATTCAAAAATACTATTTTAATGAGAAAATCGACTACGTTTTTTTGATTTTTTCTTCCGAGTCAATCAGAAAAGCAGTCATGAATATGGAAAAATTTTTATACCCTAAAGGAAATACCAAGTTTCTCTACGGGCATTTGGGAAACCTTCTCGAAAAAAACTTCCATTTGTCGTAAAAAATTGTGACGGGATTGGGTTTGAGTTTCGATAGGAATGGCCTCCACGCACCCCTCCCCGTCCCCCGTGGAACCTGAGTTCTTGCAAGCTCTTAATTTTTCTATGAAATCGGTGGGTTTTAATTTTTGACTTAATACACATATCGGCGATTTTATAAATTTTTTCAAAAAAAGAATATATCGGCATCTTTTCCGGCCGATATGTTCTCACTTTTTCAAATCAAAAAATCCATCAAAAAAAACAAATCAAAAAATAACGGTCATATTTTTTTGAATCTTTAAATTGTTTTTTCTGAATTTCATTTTTAATGAAATCAATTTTGAATTTAAAAAGTAAAAAATGAGAAAAATTTTTATAAAAAAAATAAAAGAAACACCTTGGCTCCACGGCCGCTCAACTTATAAGATGGCCGTCAAGAGATAAACAATAATGTTTATCTCAAATGAGGAGACAAGATCATGAGTCAAAAAGTTTTTGAAAGAATCACAAATCTAATCGTTGAAAAAATGGAGAGGGGAACCGTCCCCTGGAAACGTCCATGGAATGGAAACACGGCCAAACTCGGAGAGCATCAAAATGCCCTTTCCGGCCGAACCTATCGAGGGGCCAATGCCCTTTTGACCTATCTTTCGGGTTACGATTCCCCCCATTGGTTGACCTTTAAACAGGCCAAGGATCGGGGAGGAGTGGTCAAAAAGGGAGAGAGGGGAACCCCTATCCTCTTTTGGCATTTTCCAAAAGAGGTTGAAGAAAGCAAAAAGGATCAAGGCGAAAAAAAGGAACGCTTCCCCTTTGTTCGCTACTACACGGTTTTTAATGCCCGACAAATCGAAGGAATTAAATGCCTTGAGAAAAAAGAGGAGCAAGCGGAAGGGGAAAAAAAAGACAATATCGAATTTAACCCCATCGAGAAGGCCGAGGCCTTGATAGATAAATATGAGGACGCCCCGAAAATTGGCCATGAAAATCAAAGGGCCTGTTACGACTATTCAAGGGATCTCGTCAATATGCCAAAGAAAGAGAGTTTTAACAGTGTTGAGGAGTACTATGCCACGTTATTTCATGAACTCGCTCATTCCACGGGGCATGAAGGACGGCTCAAGAGAAAATCACTCATGGAGATCGACACCTTTGGCGACCACGCCTATTCCAAGGAAGAACTCGTCGCTGAAATGTCCGCCGCCTTCTTGTCGTCCATGGCCGGCATTGAAACCAAAGTCATCGATAACCAGGCCTCCTATATCAATGGATGGATGGAAAAACTCAAAAAAGACTCAAAACTTTTCGTCCATGCGGCCCAATGCGCTCAAAAAGCGGTGGACTATATGACGGGGGCCTCTCTTTAAATAAGGGGGCCCTCGCTCCCTTATTCTTCCCTTCTTTCCCTTTCCTTCCTTTCTTTCCCCTTCCAAAATTTTTTACAACAGCAACACCTTAACCCAAGGAGTTTTTTCATGAAAACCGTCGAACTCTCAAATGAGTTATGGGAGCGCATACGCCCTCATTTACCGCCCTCTCGTCCCCGTTTAAAAGGAGGAAGGCCTAGGCTTAATAGCAAGCGAGTCTTTGAAGGAATCCTCTTTATCAAGGCCAATGGACTGCCGTGGAAGGCATCGGATAAGAGGGTTTTCGGATCGAAGACCGCTCTCAACGACTACTACCGCACTTGGGCCAAGCGGGGCGTGTTTCATGCTCTAAGGGAGTCGGGGATTTTGTCCCATCCCGAACTGGCAGGAATTGACCTCGGTTGGGAAAAGATGGGGGAGGTTTTCGGACGGGGGCAAGGCGATGCCTAAAGCGTCCATGAAACTGCTCCAGGGCGATTGCAAAACGCTGATCGCAAGACTTCCCTCCAAGAGCGTGGATATGGTGCTGACTTCTCCTCCCTACGATAATTTGCGTTCCTATAACGGGCAAAGCGTTTTTTCCTTTAAAGACTTCGTACAATTGGCCGCTGAACTCCAAAGGGTACTCAAAAAAGGTGGCATCATCGTCTGGGTGGTGGGCGATGCCGTTATCAAAGGAAGTGAGAGCGGAACGAGCTTTAGGCAGGCCTTGCACTTTAAAAGCATCGGGCTTCGCCTTCACGATACCATGATCTATCAAAAAAGTGGATTCGCCTTCCCCATGAAAAATCGCTCCCACCAGCTTTTCGAGTATATGTTCATTTTT
>JAPONP010000209.1 GCA_026713835.1 Bacteriovoracales bacterium | reverse complement strand
TCTTCCCAAAAAGACTCTTTCCAAGGCCAAACAGATCCACCAACGTTGGGTCATGATTTTGCGCCTTCTTCTTCGCCGCTAATGGGGGCCCTGATAGCGCACCGGATCAAGAGCCTATCCCTCAATCTCCATAACTAAAAAGAAATCTGGACAAACGAACTGGACAAACCGAGAGGAAGAATGTTAGGAAACGAAAAGAAAAAACCAAATCTTTAATCAAAACGGGTGAAGGCCCCTTGCCGTAAAGGAAGGTTCATGACAACACAAGTCAAAATAGGAACGGAAACCACCGAAGACGGCTCCACCACTATTTTTTCTCTGGGAGGGCATCTCGATGCCACCATGGTCAATATGGCCAATGAAAAGATACAAGAAATTCTAGACGGCCCGTCCAGCCACATCCTCTTCGATCTCAAAGATCTGAATTATATCTCCAGTGCCGGGCTTCGCATCCTGGTCTATGCGGCCAAAAAGATGAAGGCCAAAAACGGCGGCATCGCCCTTTGCTCCGTCAGCGATAACATTTGCAAGGTCTTGGAAATCAGCGGAATGGATAAATTTCTTCCCATGTTTGAAGATAGGCAAAAGGCCATAGAGGCCATCCAGTGAGGAAAACCCCATGATTAAAATTTTAGTCGTCGATGATGAAGCCGATGTTGAGGCCCTCATCACCCAAAAGTTTCGCCGAAAGATCAAGCGAGGGGAATGGGATCTCGTCTTTAGGCGAAACGGAGAGGAAGCCTTGGAGGCCCTCAAGAAAGACCCCCGTATCGACATCTTGCTCTCCGACATCAATATGCCCAAAATGGATGGACTCACCCTCCTTCAAAAGGTCAATGAAAGCAATCACGATTTGAGAACCATCATGGTTTCTGCCTATAGCGATATCGACAATATCCGAGTGGCCATGAACAACGGGGCCTTTGACTTTATCACCAAGCCCATCAACTTTCAGGATATGGAGACCACCATCCAAAGAAGTTTTGCCAATCTCGAAGAGATGCGCAAGGCCTTAAGATCCCACGACGATCTTCTGGTCTTGAAAAAAGAGCTTAACTTGGCCCAAAAAATCCAACAATCCCTTCTACCCAAAGAGTTTGATCTCCACGAAAACTGCTCCTTTGAGGGCATGATGTTTGCGGCCAAAGAGGTGGGAGGAGACTATTACGACCTCTTCAAACTGGATTCCGAACGAATCGCCTGTCTGGTGGCCGATGTCTCCGGAAAAGGGGTTCCTGCGGCCCTCTTTGCCATGGTCAACCAAACCCTCATCAGGAGTATGTCCTCGGGGCTCAACACTTCCACGGGAGATTTGATCTCCAAAGTCAACGCCAAAACCAGCGAAAATAACGAAAACTGTATGTTCGTCACCCTCTTCTACACGATCTTTAACGTCAAAACCGGCGAGTTGACCTACACCAATGCAGGCCATAATCCCCCCGTTCTCATTCACGAGGACGGTCGCACAGAATTTCTCCCCCTGACGGGAGGCGTTCCCTTAGGCATTAGCGAAGGGGAGGAGTTTGCCGAAAAGAGCATGACCCTCAAGCCGGGGGATACGGTCTTTATCTACACGGACGGGATCACGGAAGCGATCAATCCCCAAGGGGAAGAGTTTGGAGACTCCAGGCTCTTGGAGGCCCTCTCGGCCAATGCCACTTCCGATCTTAAAACCTTGAGTCAAGACGTTCACCAAAAGGTGATGGACTTTGCCCAAGGGGCCGACCAATTCGACGATCTCACCTATCTGTGTTTTCGCTACGGGCCCAAATAAACTCCATGAAAGTAACTGCTCGCACCTCTTTGACCATCCTCCTCCTAGGCCTTTTTCTCCCTTGTCTTCCCGCAGCTTTCGGGGTCCCTAAAGACTTTGCCCTTCAGGGAGTTCAAGAAAAAGAGGTTCTCTTCGGCCAATCTGCGGCCCTTTCGGGAGCGGCCAAAGATTTGGGGATCAATATGCGCCTGGGGCTTCTTGCGGCCTTTAACCAAATCAACGAAAAGGGAGGGGTGGCCGGTCGAAAACTCAAGCTCCTCACCCACGACGATAGCTATGAGCCGGAACAGACGGCCAGCAATATCAGAAAATTGATCGACCAAGACAAAGTCTTTGCGGTTCTTGGAGGAGTGGGAACCCCCACCTCGAAGGCCGCCGTCCCCATCCTCTCCCAAACCCCCCTCCTCTATATCGGACCTTTTACGGGGGCCTCGTTTCTAAGAACCTCCCATCCCGATACGGTCATCAACGTCAGGGCCTCCTATGCCCAAGAGACCAAGGAGATGGTCTTGCGCCTCAAAAAGGATTTGAAAGTCTCCCGCATCGGCGTTCTCTATCAAAACGACTCCTACGGTCTCGACGGTCTGGCCGGAGTCCGCAAGGCCGTCAAATCCCTCGGTGGAGTCCGCATCGTTTCCCTTGGAACCTATGTGCGAAATACCACGGCGGTCAAAACGGCCCTCTTGGACATCAAGCAAGGTCGCCCCCAAGCCGTCATCATCATCGGCTCCTACGCTCCTGCGGCTTCCTTTATCCGCTGGGCCGAAAAAATGGGCATGAACGACGTGATCTTTCTTTCCGTTTCCTTCGTGGGGGTTTCCGCCTTGGCCCAAGAACTTAGGGGAAGCAAGACCCATGTCTTCGTCACCCAGGTCGTCCCCTTTCCCTGGGGACATCAAACCCCCCTTCTCAAAAACTATAAAAAGGCCATGAAAACTCTCAAAAAAACGTCCCATGTGGGGCTGATCTCCTTGGAAGGCTATGTGGTGGGACGCTTGGTGATCAAGGCCTTGGAAAGGGTGGGGGAAAAGCTCGATTACAAAAGTTTTGCCAAAGCCTTCAAACGATCCCAAAATAAATTTAACCTGGACGGACTCGAGCTTTTCTTTGACGATGCCAAAGACAATCAGGGATCGGATCGAGTCTTTTTAACGAGAATCGACGGGCCGAAAAAGATCGTCCCGGTTTCTAGCCTCAAGGCCCTGCGTAAAAGAAAATGATCGATAAAAAGAAAATTAAAACTCTTAAAAATCTCAAAAATCTGAGATGGAATATCAGCACAAAGATCTACTTGGCCTTGGCCTGTTTCGTCTTGCTCATCCTCTTGGCCTCCATGCTCGGTCGAAACTCCATTCTCGATATGAACGAGGTTCAAAAAACCATCACAAAGGAAAGGATCCCGGAACTCTCCTTGGCCATCAAGATGGGACAAAAAAGCGTGGCCTTGATGAATATGGCACCCAAGCTCTTGGCCTCCGGTTCGGAAAAAGAAGTCAACGATATTGCTTCGGCCATCGAGGAAAACGCCAAACGCCTCTCCGAAATTCAAAAGAGTTTGAAATCATCGAAACAAAACCTCGTTGGGGATCTCATCAACAATCTCGAACTTCTCAATAGCTCTGTTAGAACGACCCTTTCCCTCAAAAAGGAGGCCTCCTCTCTTTTGGCCCAATCCCTTCAAGAATCCCAAAAAATCAATGAAGCCTTGATATCGGAAATCGACGACCAAAACTTTTTTATGCACACGGGTTTTCAAACCCTCACCCAGCGAACCCCGGCCCCCATTTCCCGAAGAATCCGCCAGTCTTCCCTCTCCCATTACAGAGGCCTTGTCTCCCTCAAGGCCCAGGGCCAGCAGGCCCCCAATATCTTGAGTAAGACCTCTCAACTTCAGACCAGTGATTTGATCCAACCTCTAAGGGAGCGCTTTCGGGCCGCCATAGACAATTGTCAAAAGTCCCTCGGACTCATCACGGATAGGGCCTTTGAAAAAAAGATTTCCACCAGTATTCGCATCATGGAAAGGGCCGGTCTTGGGGGACTCTCTACGAGCGGAGAGAAGATGCGGGGACTTTTTGGATTGCAAGAAGAGATCTTCACCCAAAGACAACTGCAACGGGAGTACTTGGCCGAAAATGAACGCATCGTCGTACAGCTTTCCATAGAAACCGAAAAAATGATTAAGGGTATCGAAGATGCGGGTCTTGCGACCACGGAGATGTTTACCCAAACCGTGGCCCAAAAGACGAAACAACTGGGGGCCCTCAACCTGATCTCCCTCCTCTTGGCCTTCGGCATAGGCTTTCTCTTGGTGGGACGCCATATCATCGGACGTTTAAAGGCCCTGTCCAATGCCATGCTCACCATGTCCAAGGGAAATCTCAAAGTCCCCTTAAACCTCAAGGGCGATGACGAGATTGCGGATATGGGAAAGGCCTTGGAGGTCTTTCGCCAATACGCTTTGGAGGCCCAAAAACTCGACTTGGTGGAGATTCAAAAATTGGCCATCGAGGAAAAAAACAACCAACTCCAAAGCACAATCGAACAGCTCAAAAAGGCCCAGGAACAAATCGTGATGCGAGAAAAGCTGGCCTCTTTGGGACAACTCACTTCCGGCATCGCCCACGAACTCAAAAACCCCTTAAACTTTATCAATAATTTCTCCACCATTTCCAAGGAACTTCTCGAAGATCTCTCCAGAGAACTCATGGAACCGGAAAATAACCTCTCCGATGAGAGTCGAAGTTTTATCGAAGACACCTTAAAGGATCTCCACCAAAATATGGACAAGGTTCATTCCCATGGACAAAGGGCCAACGACATCATCAAGGGGATGCTCCAACACTCCAGAGAGCAAAGAGAGGATGCCCTGGAAAAGATAGCCCTTAACCGCTTTATCGATAGCTGTGTCAACCTGGCCTATCAGGGCAAAAGATCAACCATTTCCGGTTTCAATGTGGAGTTTAAAAAGGAATACAGTGATGAATTGGGAGAGATCGAGGTCAACCCCCAGGATATCTCTCAGGTGATTTTGAATTTGGTGAGCAATGCTTGCGATGCGGTGGAGGAAAAGAACTCGAAACTTTCCCCATCGGAAAAAGAAGAATTTGCCCCTTGCATTTGGATTCAAACCAAAAAGGACGGGGAATATTTTGAAATCCGGGTGAGGGATAACGGAAACGGAGTCCCCAAGGATAAGGCCAAAGACATCTTCGATCCCTTTTTTACCACCAAACCCACGGGGCAGGGAACGGGTCTCGGTCTTTCCCTTTGTCACGATATGATCTTTAAACACGGGGGTTCATTGAAACTCGAAACTTCTAGAACCGAAGGGGCCGAATTTATCGTCCGGCTTCCTCTGGTCGGGGTCACATCCTCTTCCAAGGCCCAGACCCCTTCGGCCGACTCGCCCACGGGCCTCAACACCGAGAGCGAGACCACGGACAACACTCCTCCACTTTCGTAACTGCTCACCCCTGCGGCGATCTTGCGGCCCGACTGCCTCGTCTTTCGCTGCGACGTACTTCGAGTACGCCTCACTCACTCCTCGTTGTCTCACCGCAATCTCATCCACAGGGGCGGCAGTTACCCACTTTTCTAACCGCATAAAAAACGGTTCCCCGTCTCACGAAGATGGTTTTTCTAAGACCTTTCCCATTTTAAAGAGAAGAAGGAGCCCCGGAAGGGCGAAGAGGGAACAGAGAAGAAAAAAGGAAAAGTAATTTGTGCTCTCGATGATATCCCCGGAAAAGCCGGACATAAACGTCCTTCCAAAGGAGGCCAAGGAGGAGAGGAGGGCGTACTGAGTGGCCGTAAACCTACGATTGGCCATGGAGGCCATGAGGGCCACCATGGCCGATGTGCCCATGCCACTACTCATATCCTCAAAAGCGATGACGATGCCCAGGGAAAGTTTGGTCGCCTTGAGGGTCAAAAGGGACAAAAGGGCGGTGGAAACGGCCTGTAAAAGGCCAAAGGCCCAAAGGGATTTATAGAGGCCTATGCGAAAGATGGCCCATCCCCCCAGAAAAAGCCCGAGCATAGAGGAGATAAACCCAATTCCTTTGGTGATTTCTGCGATGGTTTTATTATCAAAACCCATATCCACATAATAGGGGCCTAGAATCGCCCCGGCGATGGAGTCTCCCATTTTAAACATCAAAACAAAGAGCAGAATCCAAATGGCGTAGGGGCGTTTTAAAAACTCCTTGAAAGGGCCGATCACGGCCTTGAGCAAAGTTTTTGGGCGGTGTTCGCTCCCTTGGGGCTCCGTACAAAAGAAAGTGGCGCCTATGCCGACGATCATAAAAAAGGCCATCAAAAGAAACATTTGCGGGAAGGAAAATCCCAGGGTTTCGGGATCCACCACCCAAAGCCCTAGGCCCGAAGCCGTGAGCATTCCCACCCGATAACCATAAACGGCGATGCTGGCCCCGATCCCCTGTTCACTATCGGGTAAAATCTCTCTTCGATAGGAATCCACCGCAATATCTTGAGTGGCACTAAAAAAGCAAAGGATAATTCCCACAAAAACCAAAGAAGTCGTGGAAATCGTGGGATCCTGAAAACTCATGGCCAGAAGGGAGAGCACGAGTCCTATCTGAGTGATGATGAGCCAACTCCTCCTCCTTCCGAGGCGAAACGGCACGAAGCGATCCAAAAGAAAAGACCAGAGAAAATTAAAAGTATAGGGAATGGTGATCCAGGAAAAACGACCGATGGTTCCTAGATCGATACCCTCCCTTCGCATCCAAATTTTTAAGGCCGAATAGAGGAGCATGATGGGAAGCCCACTGCTAAAACCCAGCAGTAAGACCATGAGCATCCGTTTGCTCTTGAGGGATTTTAAAAGGTCCAGAAAGCTTGTGCCTTGGGGGCCGTCCATAAGCTCTTTGACCGCCGTCTCTCTATTTCTTTTTGGGGGCGGGTTTTTTATTGAGAGATTTTTTGGGAGACTTTTTCTTGGATGATTTGGCCTTAGGAGGCTGAATACCGAGAAGTTCCACATCGAAGACCAAGGTGGCCCCTCCCGGAATCTTGGGAGCGGCCCCATGATCCCCGTAGCCCAAATCACTTGGAATCACGAGTTCGATCCGACCTCCCGGCTTGATGAGTTGAAGCCCCTCCGTCCAACCCTTAATCACCCGATTGAGGGGAAAGCTCACGGTTTTGCCCCGTTCTCGGGAAGAATCAAAGACCGTGCCGTCGATCAATTTTCCCGTGTAATGGACTTCGACGGTATCCGTGGGCTTAGGAGAGTTTCCCTTGCCGGGGGCCACGATCTTATAGGCCAAACCGCTCGATGTTTTTTTTGCTCCCTTCTCTTTGAGAAATTTTTCCAAAAACGTAACCCCCTTCTTTTTTTCTTCATCGGACTTGGCCGATAATCTTTTGCGAAAAACCTCCTGAACTTTGGAGGAATAAGCGTTCGTATCCACCTTGAGATCCCTATCAAAAATACCGTCCTTAAGACCGCTCACCACCATCTCGACTTCTCCCTTACCCAGGCGCAAATCCTTAAGCCTTTTGCCAAACATGGCCCCTACGGCGTAAAAGGTCTTTTCCTCCTCGCTTTTTGGAGTGGCCCCTTTCCCACCTGGGCCTTCTTTTTCACAAGAGATCGTGAGCAAAGAGATTAAAATCAAAAAACTAAAGTTGAATCTCATGGGTTTTTTCCCCTTTTTCATGGATCTTTATGGAGTGATGACGGGTTCAAATCTCTTTTAATCTAAAGGATTTTTTCCCCATCATCAACACCTTTTCCCCTCTCTTTCGGCCCTAGGGATGATACCAACAACGGGGGCGGCTCAAAAGGGCCATGGAGCCCTCCTCTATAGAGCAAAAGCCTTTGGAGCTATCCGCTCCCTCCTCCTTAAAGGAGTCCTTCTCGCTACACAAGGCCCCGTAAAAATAGGTATCCAATCGACATTGGGGCCCCGGATGGGAATGGCTGGTTTTCTTCACCTGTTTCCCCGAGGGACTGTCGAATGTTAGGGGCGTGGAAAGTTTTCTCAAGTGAAAAAAGACGCCGGCCAAACTGAGCCCGGCCAAAGCCGTCCTGTGGCAGATGGCCCTCTCCTCATCCCCTTCGTGGACAAAGCCGCAAAAGGCCCTCACCGTGGAGGGGATCTTCACATCGGCCATGAGATCCACATTGTCATCCTCTAAGGCATAACGGCGAAAACATTTGACGGAAGCGTAGTAGTCCGATTGGCCCTCATTGGAAGCCCATCTTCCCTTATATCTTGGATAGCCACCGAGATGATGGCCCAACTCGTGACAGACCACGAGGGCCAATCCATCTCCGGTCATGGCCTTGTGACGGGCCAGGCCCCCAAACATATTCACAAACCAATCCCGCCCCTCCTGTTTGGCGAAAGCATTGACGGTTCCACTTTCCCAATTGCCCTTCATGATCAATTTTCCCCCGGCCTTGGCCACGATGGGGGTATAGAGTTTGTCCAATCGATCCAATATCTGCTCAAAGTTTTCTTTCGAGACATTGGAAGTTAAAGATTCCGGCGAAATCTGCAAATTGTTTTGGCGAAAAAGACCGGTTTTTCCGTCTCGGTCGCAGGCATCGGCCTGCCCCATTCCCATCACCACGATCGATAAAGTCAGAGCTATCCATGTTCTCATCATTCCCCCTCCTTGAATTTTGTTTTCTAACGATTTTTTTTCATTGAGACCGACAGGCCAGATATGAAGATCAATCCCCCCTACCGATCTCCATTAAATCATCTCGACAATTGTAAGGGCTTGTCTATTCCGGGATAAGAGATGTCAGATAATATAATTTTTTTTTAGGGAGCTTCGATTTTCCGGGCCCAAGCCTTGTGGGAGGAGTGATTTTTTGGGATACTCGGATGGCAAAAAAAAAGGAGGTTCCCCTTGTTTATGTACGCCTTTACCGCCATCGCCTTGGCCCTCGTCGTGATCTATCGAAGGCCCCTTATGGAATCCATGGTCATCTTTTTACGCCTAGGGCCCTACCCTCTCTTCACTTCAGCCGTCTTTGCCCTTGGAGTTGTCGCTCTGATCGTTCCAAGTTTTTTTGGCAACTCCCTCCCGGTCCCCCTCGCCTACCTCTATGCATCGGTGCTTTTGGCCCTTCAATCCTATCGCATCATAAAAAAGATAAGGGTTTCGGAATGTCGCCTCTCCCTTTCGGTCATCTGGCTTGTCATCGCCTCCCTTTTGGTCATCCTCACTCCCCTGGCCGATATGGTTCTCCAAAGGGACTACCCCCATAAAATCGGTGTTTGGGTCGGGGCCTTGTCCTTGGGCCATGTGGGTCTTTATATGGTGGAAGTCTCTATGGGACGGCCCCGGCCCCGGAAAGCTTAGTCTCCCTAACGGGACCTACGGGACGCCCTAAATCTCGCTCGGCCTTCCAACCCGGGCGAACGGGGGGCGGGGGATAGATCTTGTAGCGATCCAAATCCCGTCCGATTTGGTCGAGTTTTCCCATAAGATTATCCCGAAGCTCTCGGCTCTCTTTCCTTCGGGTTTCAAGAAGCTCTAAGGCCTCCCTCTTTTTTCTCTCCAAGTTTAAAATCTCCTTTTCCAACTGGGCGATGGACTTGACCCTTTCTTGGTCAAAACTCCACAAAAAGCGATTCAGTTCCCCGAGTTGGGTCAAAAAATCATCCCTTTGGGCCAAGAGGGTTTTGCGGTAACGGGAGGCCTCCAGGATTCTTTGAACCAAAATCTTGGAATGAAAGACCATCATAAGCCCTCGACGCAAAAGAAAGTCCTTGGGAAAACAAGGGGCCAGGGTGGGAACGTAGAGGACGAGGTAGCGCTTTTCGGCACCCCTGACAAAACCCTGACAAGAGGGGGTCTCGGGATTTTCCCCCTCCCCGATTTGAAAGGTCACGGAATCCCCGGTTCTCAACAGGCGGACGTTATCGTTTTCCGTAAAAATTTTGATGAGGGTCTTTTTGGGGTCTCGATCACTCATCCTTCCCACGAAACGGGAATGATCGATACTCTCCCCTAAGACAGAGGCGACAGATAAAAGGGAAAAGACGAACGAAGCCAACCTCATAATTTATATTATGCATTAAAAAAGATCGTTGTCGAATGATTTATACAATTTGTATGATGGGGAAAGTGGATTTTTTCATCGACAGCGCAGATCCTCAAGAGATCAAAAAGGCCCTTTCCTTGGGTTTAGTGGACGGAGTGACCACGAACCCTTCCCTCATGGCCAAGGAGGGAAGAAAACCCTCCGAGGTTATTCGAGAGATCGCAGACCTCGTCCAAGGCCCCATCAGTGCGGAGGTTTTGGCCACGGATGCAAAGGGGATGATCGAAGAGGGGAAAAAACTGGCCCGGATCCACGATAACGTCACCATCAAACTCCCCATGACGGAAGAAGGTATTGTGGCCCTCGGTTGGTTTAGTCAAAACAATATCAAAACCAATCTCACCCTCGTCTTCTCTCCCCTTCAGGCCTTGGTGGCGGCCAAAAACGGGGCCAGTTTCGTCTCTCCTTTTATCGGACGCTTGGATGATATAGGACATTCGGGAATGCAACTCATCCGTGAGATCAAGACCATCTTCGACAATTACCGCATGGAGACCAAAATTTTGGCCGCTTCCGTTCGCCACCCCGAACACGTTAGGGAAGCGGCCTTGGCCGGGGCCCATGTGGCCACTTGCCCCTACGATGTACTCAAAAAGATTTTTGCCCATCCCTTGACGGACAAGGGGCTCAAGGCCTTTCTCTCCGATGCCAAAAAAGCGGGTCTCAGCGTTTAAACTTTTTGTAGGCGATAAACCCCACGACTCCAATCAAGAGGATGGCGTAAAGGGTAAAATCGTCACCCCCGCCCTTTTTTCCCGAGGCCTTCCCGCTCACCACTTTAGGCGTCGATAAAAGGCCTGAATCCAAAAGGCCTCCCGAGAGCAAATCCTGTTGTTTCTTTTTAATGCCTAAAGTTTTGGCCACCCTTCCTTTCGTGACGGCAAAGGCCCTCATGGATTCGATGATCTTTTGAAAAATTTGTTGATAGGAGTCGTAATGATCCTTGCTGACGGAGAAGGTGACCGCAATCCCCAAATCCCCCTTGGTAGTGGCCATATAGCGAGTATAAAAACCCGGCACCTCACTGGCCAGGTGGAGGGAATCCACCCAAAGGTCTTGATGAACCTTGGTTCTTTTGGTGTATTTGGGTTCCGAGACTTGGGTTTTTCGATTGGGAAGAACGTACTTCTTCTTTTGCCTAAGATAGGTTTCGTATTGATTCAGTCCATCTTGAGGGCCCTTTTCCTTGGCCGCCAAAATAATAATGGCCTCCTTTTGTCGGTCTTTGGAGCGGCTCTGGCAAACCCATTCCGTCCCTTCCAAAGAGCAGTCCCATCCCGGCGGAAGCTGAAACTCCACATACTCCGTGTTAAAGAGTTTTCCAAAGGCCCCGGTGGATAAAAGCAGGGACAAACAAAATGCAATCGGATATATTTTCATGGTATGACTCCTTTCCTCTCCTAATCCATAGACGATGACTTTTTCCCCCGGGCCAATTGCCCCTCCTTGAGGGGAGTATCCTCCTTAAAAACCCGTAAGACTTTGACGATGGCCGTATCCACACCGACTTTAAAGACGATCCCCGAAGACAAGAGGACGTTCTTGCCTATAAAATCCGTTTTGTAGAAATCAAAACGCATCCCTTTCTCGATGCCGCTAGTGGCCCCCTTATCTATTTTCACAAAGCGCCCACCTGAAGCGACCTTGCTGATCTCGGCCTCGATATCGTATTGCTTAAACCGCTCGATCACTCTTCGATTCTCCACATGGCGCCGCTTTTTTCTATCGTGATAGATCAAATGAAATGTGGAAAAGATCTGCTCATCCCAACTCCTTCCGTTCAAAACCCTGCCACCCTGAAATTCGAAGGAAAAAAAGTCCGTCAAGATCAATCGAACGCTCCCGTAAACCCCGTAGTATCTTCGGTTGATGCTCCCTATGGTCTTCGTCCTTCCTCCATAGCGATGAGGTTTGTCCCACGGATTGTCCGTAAAATCGTCCTGATTAAAGGAATTGACCCCGTAAAGGCCTCCACCCAAGACGTAGTTTTTCTTATTCCAGGAAAGACCCAAGTCCAAATCGGACTCCACACTTTGTCCGTCTCCCGGAAGAACGACACCAAAGTCTCCGGAAAAGGTCAATTCTTTGGAGAGCTTGGCGATCAGGGTTTTGGAGATCCTAAAGTATGGCCCCTCATCTCCCAAGGCCACCTCTTTTTCCTCATCGTACTGGGTCTGGGTGACACTATCCGAAAGAAGCCCTCTGACCTCTACGTTTAAAAACGAGATATGGGAACGGGTGGTCCCGGTTCGATAGCGAAGAGCTGCCATGACGGATTCTAGGCCCCCTGCCTTTCTCTTGACCCCTTCACTATCGTAGTCGATATTATGTCTCAAACGCCATCCTCCCCGAACCTCCAGGCGGTGGGAAAGACCGTAGCGAAGATCCCCCTCACATTCAAAGGAAAAATAATCCTCTTCCCCTTGGAAATCCCTTCCCTCTCCCTCCTCGTCATAGGTTCCCAAGGTAAAGGCCTGTCCACAGCCCAAGGCCCAGCGATACTCCCGTTCCCTCACCACATCTCGGGCCAGATGGGAATAGGCCGAGGCGAGGGAAGTCCAACAGGATATGAAAAAAATGAAGAGTTTTTGAATGTTGAGCAAGATTTTTCCCCTCTGCGCTAAAATCAATTCTACGGGATTTTACGGGGAAATAAAAGAGAGAAGGCCCTCTTGGAGCTTGATGTCGGCTTTTTGGGGAGCATCTGCCCGGAAGATATCGTCCCATTCCCCCCGAACCTTGCCCTCCCCCACATCATAGAAGATCTGATACTTCGCCCCTTGGTTTTTGATCCAGACCACCCGGCCCTTTTTTCCAACCACGCGAAAGGAGGAAAGGGGGCGGTCTAGGCCCAGGCGCCCTCCTTTAAAATCGATCTTAAAAAAGGCCTTTTCGGGAAGGGCGATATCGCAATTGCTCTCGCCGGAAGAACGAATAAAGACCCGGGCCTTTTGCGTGTCGATGGCGATGTCGTCTTCCCGGTCGATTTCACAGGACACGGAGTAATGGGGGTCTTCGTGAAAGGAGACGGTGGTCAAGGTTCGCCCCAAAGAGATATCAAAACGAGTGCCGGGGCGAGGCCTTGAATACCTTCGTACATATTTTTTCTCAAAACTGCTCCCCATCTGCCCACCTGTGAACATGAGATCGATCCCCTTTTTTCCCCCCATCATTTTTCCCATGGATCCATCCAACGGGATCGAGTTCTCGAAATCGAACAGAGGGCCTAGGAGGTAAAAGGCGGTGGAAACCAAAAGAATCGACAGGGCCAAAAGGGAAAACAAGGTGTAGATAAAGGCCCGGAGAGGACGCCTCGTGGGAAAAAGAGGCCTTTCTCCTCTCTTGATGAGAAAGCCATTGAGAAACTGAACCTTATTTCCAAGGGATCTTAGGATCTCTTCGGAAGAGAGGTTTTGTCGTAGGGAACTCTCCCTCAGATAGGAGGCCATTTCCTCCAAAATCTCTAAGCGCTTTTGGGAGTCGAGGTGCGCGAGTCTCCTCGAGGCCCAGTCCAAAAATGTTTTAAACGGGGCCTCCATTACGAACTTTTTTCGGGAGGGGGAAGTTCCAGCAACGCATCGGCCAAAGAGCTGGCCCCTAGGCGAAAACGATTGGGGCGTATGGCCTTCTCTCCCAAAATGGCATGGGCGAGCTGAAAATAGGGCAGGACCTGTTCGTAGGAGCGAAGTCCTCCGGAGGGTTTGAAACCTGCGGGTAGATCCGACTCCTCGATGCTTTTGAGCATGAGATAGGCCGCCTCCAAACTGGCCCTTTTCAACGTTTTCCCCGTGGATGTCTTGATAAAATCTGCCCCGGCCCGGAGACTTATCTTGGAGAGAACGGGGATAAGACCCGTTCCCTCAAGTCCTCCGCTTTCCAAAATCACCTTGAGAACGATCCCCCGCTCGTGGCACCGCAAGGCCAAAAACTCGATTTCCCTTTCGATCTTTTCCTCTTCAAGTCTCGGCCAAACCAGGTGGGGGCCTATGAGCATATCCACCTCATCCACCGGAACCTCCAAGGCCGAAAGCGTTTCTTCCAAAGAAATGCGCCCATCTCCCGTGGGGAAGTGCTGCCCCACCACGGCCAACTTGATCTCGGAATAACGGCTTTTGCAAAAGCTCGCCCATTTGGGGTAAACGCAGACCGCTTGGGCCTTGACATCCAAGGCCTTTTGACAGAGGGCCTCGATCCGATCCTCATCATCGTCTGGGCCCAAGGAAGTGAGGTCTATAAAGGAAAGCATCTTTTGGGGCGTAGGACGGTAAGAGCTAGAGTTTAAAATCTCCTGCACCCTCTCCCTCACCTCTTCGATTCCCAGGCCAACGAGATCCCCCGTCCCATTTGCGCCGGTCATGGGGACACCGTCCCGATTCTCTGACCCAGTTTGAGATAGGTCTCCTTGCAGGAAGCGGTATTCGCCTCCAGGGATTTATCGAAACCCCACCGCCCCTTTTCTCCAAGGCCTATCACCGTGGAGCCCCCGAAAAGAAACATCCCCTTCTCCTCTCCCCTTTTAAAATCCTTATCCGTAGGATGGGTTTGGCGGATTCGCCCCACGCAAAGGGCCCCCACCTCAATCAAGGCCATCTTCCCAAAGTGGGCCGTCTCCAAAATGGAAACCCGGCGTTCGTTGGCGATAAAGACATCCTTTCGAGTCTTGAGGGCCAGGGGGTTGACGCTGTGGAGGGCCCCGGGAATGCGATAATGGCCCAGGGTGCAACCGTCGTCCGGGAAATGAAAGCGGTGGTAGTCCACGGGACAAAGGCGGGCGATAAAAAGGGGCCCCCCTTCAAACACACGGGCCCATCTCTCATTGGCAAAGAGGTGGGGGAAACTCAGATCATCCCCTTTGACGGGAAAATTCATCTCCCCATGGATGCGGGGATAGACCAGGTAGCGCCCCTCGCAAGGGGCCGGAAGATTCCCGCCGGCGCAAAACTCCCTGGCCCCGGGGCGAAACCTTCTGGTAAAAAATTCGTTAAAGCTCCCGTAGGGGTCTTGTGGGCTTCGCCCTTCCGTCGGCAAAAATTCCTCCATGGGAATGGAAAATTTTTCGATAAAGGGGGCCACCTTCCCCTTCGAGAGGGGTGAGTCCTGATAGAGCCCATAGAGTTTGGAAAAAAAAGCCTTGGCGGCCACTCGGCCTAGGACCTTACCCAAAGGGTTGGTGTAGGCAAAGCGCACAAAGCTCTCTCCATAGACCTTCTCCTCTTTTTCCTCTCCCGTGGCCCCATCGATAAAAACGATACGACTCATTGCATGTCTCCTCTTGCCCCTTGCTTGCCAAAACGCCTCGCTGTTACTATATAGGGCCTCATAGAATTTGAGAAGGAAGTCACGCCATGACCCCAAAAATACCCATCTCCCCGACCCTCTTTTTTTTGATCTCGACCCTTTGGCCCTCTTTGAACCCCGCCTTTTCCGGGCTTTTGGACTACGAAAAAAACAATGTGGAGGTCTATCGTCGGGTCGTCCCCTCGGTGGTCAACGTCTCCACCTTTAAGAAGGGGCGAACCTGGGAATACGGAACCGTGGAGGTTCCCCGGGGGGCCGGCTCCGGAATCGTCTGGGACAAGGACGGGCATATCATCACCAACTACCACGTCATCGCCGGAGTCATGGGAAGGAGGGGAAGTCCCGGCAAGGCCAAAAGTGCCAAACTCACCGTCTCCTTTTTCATGGACAAGGTTCAATACGAAGCGACCTATGTGGGAGGAGAGCCCAATAAGGACATCGCCGTCATCAAGCTCAAAAAAAGACCCTCTAAACTGGGCCCCATCGAACTGGGCACTTCCAAGGGACTTCGGGTGGGCCAAGGGGCCATCGCCATCGGCAACCCCTTCGGCCTCGACCACACCATGACCGCCGGAATCATCTCGGCCACGGGAAGACAGATCGAAAGCGTTGGAGGGGCCACCATTCGAGGCGTGATCCAAACGGATGCGGACATCAACCCGGGAAATTCCGGGGGCCCTTTGGTGGATACCTCCGGCAAACTCATCGGCATGAACACCATGATCGTCTCCAGAAGCGGCTCGTCTGCGGGCCTTGGGTTTGCGGTTCCCGTGGACACCATCAAACGCATCGTGAAAGAAATCATCCAATACGGAGAGGTCAAACGCCCGGGCCTTGGGATCACCTTGGTGACGGATGAGATCATCAAAAGAAGATTTGAAATTTCCAAAGGGGTGATCGTCGGCAGCGTTCAGCAGGGAGGGCCGGCCCAAAAGGCCGGGATCGAGGGGATGAAACAAGACCGTTGGGGACGTATCTATCTTGGAGATGTTCTCATAAAAATCGGTGACACGGAGGTGAATAATTTTGACGACATCTACCACACCCTGGAAAAATACAAAGTAGGCCAAAAGGTCACGATCACCTACGTTCGAGAAGGGAAAAAGAAGAGCGCAAGTCTTCGCCTCAAAAAGATCAGTTACTAGGTACTCCGGCCCCGCTCATCCCCACCACTCCAATGGAATCTGAGCGATTCGATCCTTCAACCAGCAAGCCTTTCGAGCATTATTGATCACAAGGCCCCAAGGAAGGTTATGTTCATCCATAAACTTCTCCAAGACTTTTAGCTGTTTTGTGGAAATGCTTGTTCCCAGTTTAATTTCTACAGGCAATGGGTCAAAGGGCCCTTGGATAATGAGATCGATTTCATCTCCGTTATGGGTTCGATAGTGAAAACCTTTAACGGGGATCAAGTGATCTTTAAACATTCTCAATAATTGATCGGTGACAAAGGACTGCCAAAGCCAACCAACCCGCCTCGAAGAATAGAGACGCTCCCTATCGGTCAATTGCAAAAGAAAATGATTGATACCGGAGTCAACGATATGGCCCTTGGGCATTTTGCTCACCCTCTTTTTCACATTTTTTTCATAACTGGGCAATGTTCTCCAAAAAAACGAACCGTCTGCAATTTGAAAATACGATTTCACCGTGGGTTGAGAAACATCCAGAGAACGGGCGTACTCGGAATAATTGAGAAGTTGCCCACCGGATTCGGCCAGCATGGTGAGAAATTTTTGATAGGCCGAGAGGTTGAGCGAAGGGAAAAGGGAGCGGATATCTCTTCTCAAATAGGTGAGCCGATAGTTTTCCATCCAGTTCATAAAAAATTTTTTATCCATTCTATTGAGGAAGGCGTCCGGGTGGCCTCCGTAGAGAAAACTTTCTTCAATTTGCTCTTTTGAAAAGGTGGGGCTTTGGGGAAGTTCTAACTTTTTCTCCAAAAGTTTAAGGGGGAGAGCACTTGGAGGACGCTCCCAAGACTCATGGAGGCCAAAGGGGGGAAGTTCAAAGATGGCCACTCGCCCGGCCAAACTCTCGGTTATATGGCTTAACAATTCGGGGGAACTCGAACCACTGATAAGAAATTGCCCCATTTGATCTCTTCTTTGATCGATTCTCACCCTGAGGGCATTAAAGAGGGCGGGCATCATTTGGGCCTCGTCGATCACCAAACACCCCTCAAATTGTTGAAGAAAAAAATCCGGTCCCCTCTCGATACGGGCAAAATCCTCAGATCTCTCCAGGTCGAAAAAGGGGGTCTTGGGACGCAATTCCTTGAGCAAGGTGGTTTTTCCCACCTGCCTTGCCCCCAAGATGGCCACAAGAGGGAATTTTTCCATAAGATAAGCTATTGATTTTAAAGAACTTCTCTTAATTCTAGACATATTCAAAGTATAACTTTAAATTTGTCTAGAATCAACTCCTGCCCAAAATGAAGGAATACTCGCCCCCGAGTTCCTCTTCGATGCGAAGGAGTCGATTGTATTTTTCCACTCGATCACTTCTCGAAGCGCTCCCAGCCTTGATCCTTCCGCAAGCCGTGGCCACGGCCAAATCCGCGATAAAGCTCTCCCCGGTCTCCCCGCTCCGATGGCTGACCACGGCCTTGTAACCATGGTCAAAGGCAAAGGCCATGGCCCGAAACGTTTCCGTAAGGGTTCCGATTTGATTGGGCTTGATTAAAATGGCGTTGGCCTCGCCCTCTTCAATTCCCTTTTTTAAAATTTTGGGATTGGTGACAAAAAGATCATCTCCTATGAGCAAGACCTTTTGAGCGAGACGGGTCGTCATCTTCTTCCATCCGTCGTGGTCGTCTTCGGCCAGGCCGTCTTCGATGGAGTTTATGGGGTAGCGAGAGGAAAGGGACTCCAAGTAATCGATCATTTCATTTGAATCCAAAGGCCTTCCTTCCAAAACGTAGCGACCGTCCCGGTAAAATTCGCTGGCCGCACAGTCGAGGGCCAGGGAAATATCTTCTCCCGGACGATAACCGGCCTTTTCGATGGCCTTGAGGATAAGGCCTAAGGCCTCTTCGTGATTTTTGAGGGAAGGGGCAAATCCCCCTTCGTCTCCAACATTGGTGGAAAGAGAGGCCATGGAAAGGAGTTTCCCTAGTTCGTGAAAGATCTCCACGCAGGCCCTCAAGTTTTCCCGAAAGGAGGTCTTCAAGTGGGGGACGATCATAAATTCTTGAATGTCCAAATTATTGGCCCCGTGGCGTCCTCCGTTGATGATATTCATCAGGGGCGCGGGGAGAATCATCGACTTTGCTCCCATGGGGCAACCGAGACCCTCTCTAAGATAGCGAAAAAGCTCCCATCCCCGCTCCCGGGCACCGGCCTTGGCACAGGCGAGGGAGACGGCCAAAATGGCATTGGCCCCAAGCCTTTCCTTTTGATCCGTTCCATCGAGTTCGATCATGTGTCTATCGATGGCCGGCCCGTCGCCGGTCTTACGGCCTATGAGGGCCCGGGCCAAGGAACCTTCTACATTTTGGCAGGCCTTGAGGACCCCCCGCCCTCCAAAACGTTTGGGGTCTCCATCGCGCAATTCGTGGGCCTCATGCCGACCCGTAGAAGCTCCGGAAGGAACGCTCGCCCGGGCCTTGACACCCTTATCCGTTTCCAGTTCCACCTCCACGGTGGGGTGTCCTCTGGAATCCAAAATTTCCCTGGCCCTAAGTGATCGAATGACGGACATTTCTTTTCTCCCCCCATAGTGTGCTAAGTGAGCGAAAGACTAAGGGCCTATCCTAAAGGAGCGCTAGAGAAAAACTCGACGGGCAGAGGCATTTTTAAAATCGGCCTTTTTTCGCCTCTTTTCTGCGGCCAAAGATTTTTCCAACCTTTTGACCGAAGGTTTTTTGTATTCTCGTCGCTTTTTGTATTCCCGAATGACCCCGTAGGACTCACAAAGCCTCTTAAATTTTCGAAGAGATCGATCGATCCCAAAGGCCCCGCTCACGGAAATTTGAATGGAGGATTTCAAACGCTCCCCTCTCCTAAGTCTCTGATAAATGGAAGGGGCAGTGTAGCCCCGCCAAGCTCTATAAGTCAAGGCTTTTATAGACTTTATTTGTAACTGCTCGCACCTCTAGCAAAAACTGTAATAAAGGCAAGGTAACTGTTCTCCACCCGGATAAGATTGGTAGGAGGCAACGAGGAGCGACTGAGGCGTGCTTCCTGCACGTCGCAGGGAAGCGACGAGGCAGTCGAC
>JAPONP010000208.1 GCA_026713835.1 Bacteriovoracales bacterium | reverse complement strand
AGAAAAAGAAAAGAATAAAGGCCCAACCAAAAGGGAGAAAAGATAAATCTTCATCGTCCCCTTATCGCCTATTTTGTTTAATTTATTTAATTTTTTGAATTGAATGGAAGCCCAACCGAGAGAATCCGTCGGCCTTTAAAAAGGTCTAAAAAATCAATTCATTTGAGGAAATGGCGATAAGTGTCCTATGCAATTCCCCCTTTTAATCCCCATTCTCCTTTCTCTCTTTTACTCAAACTCCTTTGCCCGCACCGATGAAGAGAAGAGAAAAATCATCGAAAGTGTTGCCAAAAGTTTTGACGGCCAAAGAGTTTTTTACAGATGGCAGTCTAAAGAAAGCGGAGATAACTTACTCAGCGTAGGGAAACTCACCGACGGACTCTATAACTATTTTATGGGAATGGACACCACCTCTTCTCACTTTGTGGCAGGACGTGGCATTTACGTTTCAGAAAACCCCCATGATTCCGCAGATTTTATCAGAGGCAATGGAGAGGGCTCGCTCATTCAAGTTGAAGTCGATGAGAAATTGAAATATATAGATTTTTCCGATTCAAAAACGATGAAACATCTGAAAAAATTTGGAATCGATCAACGTGATATCATCAAGCTCAATCCACGAATAGCATTTAAGTACACTAGCACCTGGTGGGTCATCAAGGGACAACCGGGAGTTCGGTTTACTCCTTTTACGGCAAAAAACTTAAATGTGGACGATCTTTTGAGAGCTTATATCCAAATCGAAGGCCATCCTAGAGCCATGAAAGTTTTTAAAGATGCATTGAATCGCCATACCTCAAAACTTTCTTTCGATCCAAAGCAGCTCCAAAAAATGAAAGAAGATGCCCTAGAAATTCTTGGTTTAGATAAAAGTTCACATTCAAGGTTTATAAGAGATAATTGGAAACTTGAAACTATTGCCAAACTGAGACCTCAAAAATTAAATCCCGAGACCGTGGCCAAAATTATCGTGAACGATAACCGTCTCGATATGACCGTTTTCAACCTCACGAATGAACAGGTGAACAAAATAGCACCCTTTATAACAAGTAAGGGTTCTCAAAGAAAATTTCTCTATCAAATGAAATTTTTTTCTAACTCCTCGAAAGAATCAGATCTCATCATGAAATTGCCAGAACTAGACAGCTTTCATTTTGATCACTATATTATCAAACCTTTTTTTAAACATATAAAAGATATTCCAAACCCTAGTGAAACGATGGTCAAAATCATTGAAAGAGGGCCACAAACAGACGATTTAGGTTTTTCTCGCTTCGTTTCGAAGCCTTTCTTTAAACATATAAGAGATATCCCAAATCCCAATAAAGCTATAATTAAAATCATCGAAAGAGGGTCACGACTAGGCGACTTTAATTTTGGTCAATTCGTTTCGAAGCCTTTCTTTGAACATATAAGAGATATCCCAAATCCCAATGAAGCTATAAGAAAAATCATCGAAAGAGGGCTACAACTAGACGATTTTGGTTTTCATACCTACATCGCCAGACCCTTTTTTGAACATATAAACGATTTTGAGAATCTCGATCGATTTCTTTTGGCCCTCTCGGTGATGCGACACAAGAAATATCTCGACCAGAGGCATATTCCTTTAACTAAGAAAATGATACGGGAAAAAGCGAGAGGATTTGCCAAGTCCGGGCTCACTTTTGAGCAAAGTGTGGCCCTCAAAGAAGCGTTAAAAGGCATTGGCATGAATATGGACTTTAATCTCAACGCCACAAAAATGCTCAACTGCCTTAAAAACAATTTGTTAAAATAACCTGATTTCGGGATTAAATGTAAGAACTTAACATTGGAAAATTCGCAACGAATTCTTCCAAAAACAACGCAATGTCTCGTGGACGGCCCGACGCTGGATTCACGTTGCCAGTGTGACCCTTATGATTTTCAACAATTCGGCAGAAAAAAGATCCGCAGCCCTTCCCGGCCTATCAAAGGTATTGGGATGCAGTGGAGAAGT